>NZ_JASDDF010000025.1:0-80965 GCF_030407535.1 Pseudoalteromonas sp. APC 3224
TGTAGATGTTTAGACGTCCGTTGACATTTTTAAGTAAACAGATAACAATAGCAGCCTATTTTCAAGGTGCTTGCTAAACACTTCAAAGGTGTGATTTTTTTAGTAGGATAATCGGGAAGTTGGTGCGTTTTCATTGATGAAGTCAATCCCAACACTGCCCCCGCAACGGTAAAGTTATGCTGTATTTTATTATGGTAACTGAGTCCGGAGACCGGCCTTGATGTAATCTTACTTACTAACATCTTTGCGGTGGGCAGAGATAGGGAACATCATGATAAATAAAACTGCATTGGGTGTGGCTATTTCGGCTGCGCTGTCTTTTTCTGCATCTGCAGAACAAACCATTGAAAGAATAACCGTTACTGCAAATAAATTTGAACAATCAATCAATAATGTACTTGCCAGTGTTAATGTTATTGAACGCATAGATATTGAGCAAGGTAATTACCGAGATTTACCCACACTTCTAAGTACTCAGGTAGGCTTTCAAATAAACTCAAATGGCGGCTTTGGTCAAAACGCTGGTGTGTCCTTGCGTGGTACAGGCTCTGGTGATACGTTAATTTTGATTGATGGTGTTCGTACCGGTTCTGCAACGCTTGGCCAAAAAGCATTGAGTAACGTGCCTTTAAATAGTATTGAACGCATTGAAATAATTAAAGGGTCACGTGCCGCTGTCTATGGCTCTGATGCACTTGCTGGTGTTATTAACATTATTACGCGTGAGTCAGATAACCTTTCTGTTAGTGCAACATTTGGTTCAGACGCTTACCAAGATTATCAAATGGCAGGCTCTGTAAAGTCAAGCGATATGAGGAGTGCATTTAATGCAGGTTTTGAAAAAACAGATGGTTTTGATGTATTGCAAGGTGTAGCGCCAGATGAAGATGGTTATGAGAACAAAAACCTCGGTTTTAAAGTAAATTATAATGATGCACAGTACGGTGATTTTAAGTTATTAGGTCAATACAGCGAAGGCTTTGCTGATTACGATAGTCGCTTTAGTCCTGCCGATAGCACGATTGAACGCAATGACTTTGAAAATTATCAATTGTCTGCTGGTTGGAATAAAAACTATAAAAATCAGTCTCACGGTGTTGATATTGCACTTGTAACTGATGACTCAGATAACACTTATGTTAATTTTTCCACTGGTCTGCCAGTCACAAGTACGTTTATAACTCAGCGTACTCAAATTGATTACAATGGCCAATATCGTTTAGATGATACTTTAAATATTAGTGGCGGTATTAACTGGTATAAAGACGATGTGTCGCGCAGCTCTCAAGTATTTATTGAAGATAGTCGTGACGTGCTTGCAGTATTTGTAGGTGCCTATTACGGTACAGATAAGGTGCTTGCTAATCTAACTGTTCGCCAAGATGATGATGAACAGTTTGGTGATGAAACAACGTATACCGCGGCAGCGGGATATCATTTATCGAGTAATGCAACATTCCGTTTAAGCCAGAGCACAGGGTTTAAAGCGCCTACCTTTAACGATTTATATTACCCTGATTTTGGTAACCCTAATTTACAACCAGAAAAGTCCGTTAACCGTGAGCTTGGCTTAAATGTAGACTTTGATATTGCGCAAGTTGATGTCGCTATTTTTAGAAACGACATTGAGGATAAAATTGATTATGATGCAAACTTTGCATTAGCTAATATTGACGAGGCTCGCTTTGAAGGGGTTGAATTTAGTCTTTCTCAGCAGGTTTTTGGTTTTGATAGTCACCTTAATTTTGCATATTTAAGTGCGCAGAACAAAGAAACAGGCGCAGAGTTGCGTAATGTTGCTAAGCGTACATTTAATTGGGAGCTTAAAAAACAGTTTGGTAACTTTGATGCGCGTATCGATATGCAGTATCGCAGCGATCGTCAAGGTGCACAAACCCACTTAGGCTCTTACACACTATGGAATTTAGCGGGTAATTATCAAGTTAATCAAAATATTGAAGTATCGCTTCGCGTAGAAAACCTGTTCGATAAACAGTACAACGCCGTTGATTCACATCTAAGTTCTACAACAGCTCAAGCGTATTACTATAATACACCAGAACGTCGCTTGTTTGCTGGTATAAGCTATGAGTTTTAATTACTGAATTAGCACATATAATAAATGCCCGAATTTAAATCGGGCTTTTTAATGTGTTATTCCGTTAAAAACTCGCTAAATTCGGTTTCAAACTTGTGCAATTTAGGTGCAATTAAAATACTACAGTAGCCTTGTTCTGGGTTTTCATTGTAGTAGTCTTGGTGAAAACTTTCAGCAGGGTAAAAAGTGGTTGCTGGGCTTACCTCGGTTACTATAGGTTCGCTAACATGAGTTTGCAGCTCTGCAATAACGGCCTGTGTTTGCAATTGTTGTTGCTGATCATGGTAATACACAACGCTGCGGTATTGAGTACCTATATCGTTACCTTGGCGATTTAACTGGGTGGCATCATGCAAGGTAAAAAACATTGCGAGTAAGGTTTCAAAGCTTATCACACTAGAATCAAATTCAACCTTAATCACTTCTGCATGCCCGCTATTGCCTGTGCAAATAGCTTTGTAGGTTGGGTTATCAGTGTGCCCGCCCGTGTAACCAGAACAAACACTGAGTACACCTTTAACACGCCTAAATGCCGCATCAATACACCAAAAACAGCCGCCGCCGAGTGTTGCTACCTGTGTGGTCGAACTCATAAGTACTTCCTCAATTATATGGTTATATGCACCAAAATAGCGCCGTAACAGCTAATTACGACGCTCAGAGTAACTTAGATCTCTTTAAGTGGTTTTTCAGCTGCTTGTTTATCTAGCTTTTGCTGTAAAAACTCTGGTGATTGTGTATTTCGCGCTAGTGCGTAATAGGCAGCTGGCACCACAAACAGAGTCAGTATGGTGGCAACCGTTACGCCGGTAAATACCACTACACCAATTACCATTCTACTTTCCGAGCCAGGCCCTGAGGCGAGTACCAAAGGTACCGCGCTCATAACTGTGGTTAGGGAGGTCATTATAATAGGACGTAAACGCTGGGTAGCGGCTTGTAAAATAGCTTCACTAAATTCCAACCCTTTATCACGTAACTGATTGGTAAATTCAACAATCAGAATACCGTTTTTAGCGCTTAACCCGATGAGCATCACAATACCAATTTGGCTGTATATATTAAGTGTTAAGCCCATACTCCATAGGCCAAACATAGCACCCATTAGCCCAAGTGGAACGGTGAGCATAATAACAAGCGGATGCATAAAGCTTTCAAACTGAGCAGCGAGCACTAAAAAGGTCACGGTCAATGCCAGCACAAACACGTAGGTCATAGCTGAGGCACCTTCATAAAACAATTGTGACTCACCTTTGTAATCAATGGCGCCATCAATGTCATTTTCTTCTGCGGCAACATTGTTTAAAAAGTTTAGTGCTTGTTCTAGCGTATAGCCATCAGCTAAGTTGGCACTTAGAGTAATTGCACGCATACGGTTATAGCGATTTAAACGCGAGGCGGTGGCTTCTTCTTTCAAGCTTATAAGGCTGTCGAGTGGCACCAATTCATTGCTGCGAGATTTAAGGTAAATATTTGAAATATCAGTAGGGTTTGCAAAGTCTTCTTTAGTTCCCTTTAAAATTACATCGTACTCTTCACCGCGGTCAATAAAAGTGGTTACACGGCGTTGGCCAAGCATGGTTTCAAGTGTACGTCCCACATCTGAGACTGATACGCCTAAATCAGCGGCTTTACTTTTATCAATACTGACTAAAAATTGTGGGAAGGTTTCTTTATAATCATGATCAATGCGCACTAACCCAGGGTTTTTCTCTGCACGTTTAATAATTCTATCGCGCCAATCAGCTAGCTGAGCATAATCATTACCTTGTAAAACAAACTCTATCGGTCGCGATGAACCACCACCGCCAATACCACGGCGCATAATTGCAAAAGCACGTACATCGGTGACTTCTTGCATTTTACCGCTTATTTCATCCATGACTTCCCAGGTTGAGCGTTTGCGTTTATCCCAATCCGCCATACCAACAATGGCTACACCACCACTGCCACCCCAACCTGGAACTCGCACTAAAACTCGGCTTAGTTCGCCAGATTCAGAGTAAGGCATTAAGCGTTCTTCTATCTTTGCCATATTAGCGGCATTATTCTCATAGCTAGCCCCTTCAGGGCCATTCATAAGTACAAAAAAGGTACCACGGTCTTCTTTAGGGGTAAGTTCAGACGGTATTTGTAAAAATAATGAATAACTAACAAACCCAGCTAAAACTAAGCTCAGCATTAAGCCCCATTTGCGGGTCATGTTTGACGCTAAAGCGTTACGGTATCCATTTTCTAATTTAGTAAAAAAGCGATCCATTGCTTGGCTAAATTTACTTTCTTTTTCAGAGGCCTTTAAAACCTTTGAACACAATGTCGGAGAGAGTGTTAATGCAGTAATACTGGAGAAGAACACGGCTGCACTCACCGCCATTGCAAATTCTGTAAATAGTGCGCCTATTCGTCCTTCCATAAACACCAATGGTACAAACACAGAGATCAGTACTAGGGTGGTGGCTATAATTGCAAAGCCTACCTCACGGGCGCCGCGATAAGCTGCCAATAAAGGCGGCTCACCAAGTTCTATGCGGCGGTGAATATTCTCTAGCATTACAATGGCATCATCTACCACTAAGCCTATTGCTAATACTAGTGCCAGTAGAGTTAATAAGTTAATTGAATAACCCATTGCTAATAAAAACATAAAACTACCGACTAAGGCGACCGGTACGGTGACCGCAGGAATAAGTGTGGCGCGAATATTACCTAAAAATATAAAGATAATAAGCACTACTAAGCCCATAGAAATTGCTAAAGTTTTATAAACCTCATTAATTGATTCTTTGATAAATACTGAAGAGTCGTAACTGTCTTCGATAGTGGTGCCTTCTGGTAGGTTACGCTTAATCTTTTCCAGTTCACTGCGGGCATTATCAACTACTGTAAGAGTATTTGCTTTGGCTTGTTTAACAATACCCATACCAATCATATTACGGCCATTTCCGCGAAATAAGCTTTCATCATCGGCGGCTTCTAATTTTACGTCAGCCACTTCGCCTAGACGTACTAAATAACCATCTTCGCCTCGCTTAATGACAAGGTTTTGAAAATCACGTTGGTTTTTATAGCTGCGTGCAGTGCGCACAGTAAAATCACGGTCTACCGATTCAATTTCACCCGCCGGAAGCTCTACATTTTCACTGCGTAGTGTTTGCTCTATATCACTAGAGGTAATGCCACGAGCTGCCATCGCTTGGCGGTTAAGCCATACTTTCATGGCATACTTTCGCTCTCCCCCAATACGCACATTTGATACACCATCAACAACGGCTAAACGGTCGACAATAAAACGCTGTGCATAATCAGAAAGTTGCAATGAATCCATGGTTTCACTGTTAAGTACAAACCACGCGATAGGGCTTTCGTCACTATTTGATTTTGATACTTCAGGAGGGCGTACTTGCTCTGGTAGGCTGTCTAATGCCCGTGCAACACGTTCTCGTACATCGTTAGAGGCATCGTCTATATCGCGGTTAATATTAAACTCAATGGTAATGTTTGAGCGGCCATTACGACTCGATGAGTTAATACTTTTAATACCCTCAATCCCCGAAATACGGTTCTCGATAACTTGGGTTATTTTTGTTTCAATAATTTCAGCAGATGCACCGGTATATTCAGTACTAATATTTACAATCGGTGTTTCAATATCTGGATACTCACGCAAAGGCAGCATACTAAAAGCAACTAAGCCAAAAGTGAGTAACAGTAAGTTAATAACAATCGCAAAAACGGGGCGTTTGACGCTAGTATCGGTAATTTTCACGTGTTACCCCTTAACGCTTACTTTGCTACCAGAGCGGATTTTGATTATTCCCTCGGTAACAATCTGCTGGCCGTTCTTTAACCCCTTGTCTATTGCAACCCAGCCATTGTTTCTACTTGCAACATGTACCTCTATGCGATTAGCTATGCCATCTTCAATTTGAAAAACATAATGTTTATCTTGCAGAGGAATAATTGCTTTTTCAGGCACCATTAGCGCTTGATTGCTGCTTAGCTCTAGTGCAGTTTTAAGTAGCATACCAGGGCGAAGTAAACCCGATTTATTAGCAAAACTGGCTGTTACTTCTACACTGCGAGTGATTGAATCAATACGTGAGCTTATATGGGTTACTTTACCGGTGAATGTTTGATCAGGGTAAGCATCGTTTTGAGTGCGAACAGTCATTCCGTTTTTCAGTTGAGCTAAATACTTTTCAGGCACTTTAAAATCAACTTTTATGATACTGATATCATCTAAGGTTGTAATTATCGTGCTGTTACTAATATAAGCGCCTACCGATATTTCGCGTTTACCCAGTAACCCAGAAAAAGGCGCGGTAATAGCCATTTCATTGAGTTTAGTTTTGGCACTTTCAAGTTGAGCTTCGCTGGCATCAACACGGGCTAGCTGTTCTTCAAGTAACGACTTGGCAGTCGCTTGTGAGCGAGAAAGTTCGGTAAGCCTAGCTAATTGGCGTTTTTCTTCTTGTAAATTAATGCTAAGTTCTTTTACTGCAAATTGTTCTTGTTGGTTTTGCAGTTGCACTAATTTTTGTCCTTTGCTGACCAAGTCGCCGTCTTCAAAGTAAATGCTGGTGACATAATCGTTTTGTGCGCTTTTAATGTAAATAGCCTGATTAGCACGGGCACTGCCAATGGCTTCAATCATAATGGCATTTTCTTGCGACTCGACAGTGTGCGCAGAGACTTGTGTTGTCATTGCCGAGTAATCAGCTTGCTCGCCCTGTGATGCGGGCAAATATAAATAAACGCTAAAAATTATTAGTACCGAAATAATAAATGGAAATAGGGCTTTGCCGGATTGTTTAGAGTGCATTGTTTTCATACCTGAAAATAGATTATAAGTATTGTACGAAATCAGGACAAAAAAAGGCGGTTATGTATCTCATTAATTTGTGCGTTAGGCGTAAAAATAACTGATACTTAGTCATTGCGCATATTTAACAGTAATAATAGGAGTTAATTGATGAACTTCAAAACATCATGCAAACGCTGTTTAACACTGAGAAAGTTAGTATTGTGGGCTATTATTATGTTTATATTTTATATGGCGTTTTTTCAGTATGGCTAATATAAAAAAACACACACTTAAATACCGAGCGCAAGGCGCTAAAAATGGGATTGAAATACTGGTCGTAGGTAGCATTGGTTTAATCTTCATCATGCTATTTAATTTATTGCGTCCAGGTGAAATCAGTATTATTGAAATTTTTTTAGTAAGTTTATGTATTGCAGCAATTTTAATTGGATTTTTTAAAACACAAGAACCTTTTTATAGTATTATTTTAACTGAGCAGCAATTAACATATCAGCATAAGTACGGGCAATGGGATTTACACCAAGAAAATCTCCACCATTGCGGTATTCCTAAAGTTGATAACGGTATCGATCATCTTGAGCTTAACGCGATTGGTATTAAGTTAAATGATATAGATACATTTTTAGCTGCTTTAGCACCAAGAATTGCGGGTAAATTACTAATAGAACAGCGGCACTTATTTATGCAAGTTGTTCAAAAAAATTGCAAAAATGGGCATTGCCCATCAGAATGGTTAGTTGAAGATAATAAATTTAGGTCAAAAAAAGGAATTGACTATAATGGGCTTATAGCGATGTTTGCTAATAGGGCTAAGCATCTTCAGCTTTTAACAGGGTATGACTTACTGTTACCTGCCAGTGTAATAGAAAGTGATATTTGGGAATTTTGCGCAAATTTAAATAAATGGAAGCGTGATCCCTCTCAGTTTATCAAGTCGCAGTGTGAATAATAATATAAGCACTCACTGCGGGATTAGGAATAACTATGAGTCAAGACAGATCTTTTATAAAAAGTGGTAGAAACACCATAATTCATAAAGATAGAAAACTAGATTTAGTGATTGTTAATGGTGAGGAACATCCTCGAATTAAAGTAACAGCAAATGGCCTTGAACCATTTAAAGAAGAGCTGCCAAAAAACCGCCGTGATGCAAAAGAGCGCTACTTAGATATGGTTTATATTGCAAGCCCAGATGTATTTAGCGAGGAAAAACAGTTGTTGTTTATTCAATCCTTAGATGGCCGCGAATATAAAGTAGATTACAGTAAAGTTGGCACTAAGTTATTTGTTCGTATTCATCAAGATAGCTATTTATAATTTATAATGGCACTTTTTTTGCTTCACAGTCTTATTAGATAATTTTAAGACACAAAGGTGCTTAGTATGAGAGCAATTTCGTTAATACCACTTATGGCATGCTTGCTTTTGGCTGCATGTGGAGGGGGAGACGGTGCTGATAACAGTGATATTAAAACGTCAGTATTTGCAGGTGACGATCTCCAAGTTGTAGAAAAATCGGAGTTTACTATTTCTGCAAAAGGCTCTCCTGCAGATGGTACTTTTACTTGGCAGCGTGTAAGCGGTCCTATTATAGATGTGTTTCCGCTTGAAGGGGCTGAACAAACCATCACTGCACCGGATGTAAAATCTGATAGTGAATTGGTCTTAAGAGTAAGCTATCAAACGCCAGATGGTAGTTTAGTGAATGACGACTTGAGTGTTTTCATTGCCTCTAATAATCAGCTTCCTCTTGCTGTTGTTACTCAAGTTGCTCCTGCAAACTTGCCCTCAGTTTATAAAGATACTGTAACCCTTAGTGGTTTAACTTCCACAGACCCCGATGAAAATGGCGAAATTAGTAGTTACTTGTGGCAATTATTATCTGGGCCTGATTTAACAATTGATAGCTATACCAATCCAACGCTTAGTTTTCCTCATCCATTATTAGAAAATAACACCAACTTAAAATGGCAACTCACCGTAACGGATGATGAGGGCGGGGTATCTGCATCACAATTTGATATGACTCTCAATAAAACAGCCCAAGTGATTATTGCCGATGCGGGTGCAGACCAAACAGTAGAAGAGTTTGATAAGGTTATTTTAGATGCGACGGCAAGCGAAGCGGCAACTCAGACTTATCAATGTAAGTGGCAACAACTTACCGGAAATACCGAAGCTCTTCTTGAACCGCAGTCATGTACTGCTAGCTTTTTCGCCTCTGATATTGATTTAAATGCAACTCTTAGCTTTGAAGTACAAGTTATGGATTTAAAAGGGCGTACCGACACAGATACTGTATTTATTGATGTAACACCTAAAGCGCTTGGGTTAATAAACGATACTGGGCTGGGTGAGTGTTATAACAATACTCAACGTATTAATTGTAATAATGATGAGTTTCCAGCTCAAGATGCTGATCTTGGGCGCGATAGTTTTGCCAATCGTTTAGGTAAAGTGGGTAAAGGGAATTTGGCTTTTGATTACACCAAACTTAATGAGTTTGCCGATGAGCTTCTTGATGATGCGTCGAACTTTAGCTGTATTCGCGATAATACTACCGGCCTTGTCTGGGAAGTGAAAAGCCCTTATTCCGGTGTGATACCAAATACCTCGCTGCGTGATGGACAAAACCGCTATATTTGGCAAGGGTCTGTTAACAGTGGCGATGTAACTGGTAGTGCTAATACTACGTGCCCAAATAATACTGATTGTGGATTGCAAACCTATATAGATGAAGTTAACGCGCTTGATTTTTGTGGTGGCAGTAATTGGCGTTTACCCACTTATTCTGAGCTGTTAGGTTTAATCGACTACGGTAAACAAGGGCAAAATGTATTGATAGATACTGCATTTTTCCCTAATACACCATCGACTAATAGTGTAGGGCATTTACGCTACTGGACTTCACAGACCGCGGTTGATGGTGCCAGTTTATCTCAGGCTTACACTATCGATATGATGGATGGCAACGATTTAGCCTATCCAAAAGATAATACCGCCTACGTGCGCTTAGTTAGAAATCGTTAAGGTGATTATTATGAAATTAATTAAAGTCTCTATGTTATTAGCCTTAGGATTGAGCCAGTCACTTGCAGCGCAGCAGTGTTATGAAGAGGTTGCGACTAGCGATGATACCGACCGATTTGTGATTAATATTGATGGCACAGTGTCAGATACTAAAACAGGGCTGATGTGGCAACGCTGTAATTATGGCCAAGTTTATAATAGCGAAACAACTAGCTGCGATGGTGATACTCAGCCACTAAATTGGCAAGCTTCACTTAAAGGCGCAGTTAATGACAGCACCGCAGATTATAGCGATTGGCAAGTACCAAGTATTAAAGAGTTAGCCAGTATCGTTGATCACCGTTGTACCGACCCAAGTATTGATGCGGATATTTTTTTAGCAACGCAGTCGCAAAATTATTGGTCTAACACCTCAGGTATTAGCAATATAAATTCGGCATGGGTTTATCAATTTTCCAGTGGTTTAAATAGCTTACATGCTAAAACAAGTAACGTATATTTACGCCTAGTACGCTATGAGAAGTAGTTAATTAATGTATTAGCGAATCTAAAAATGCGCTTTTATTTAGTTTAGCCTTTTTATTTACACTATTTTAATAATAAAGCCTGGTTGTAGTTGTCACCCAGGCTATTTTTTTGCCATTATAGGCCGTGAATTAACGACCAAGGACTATAAAGGTGTATTTAAGCTATTTTGGTTTACAAGAAAAGCCATTCTCAATTTCGCCTAACCCCCATTACTTATTTTTAAGTGAACGCCACAAAGAAGCATTAGCACACCTTACTTATGGGTTAGGTGAAGACGGTGGTTTTGTGCTGTTAACAGGTGAAGTGGGTACGGGTAAAACCACCATAACGCGTAGTATGTTAGAGCGACTGCCTGAAAATACCCAAGTAGCAATGATCCATAATCCTGCGTTATCAGAACTTGAACTGTTAGCCAGTATTTGCGATGAATTACAGATAACGTACGACGCCAAAAATGCAACCCTGAAAAGTTTAACGGATGTCATTAAAAAGCACCTTGAGTTTAATAATAAAGCGGGGGGGCATACTATTTTGATTATTGATGAAGCACAATTGCTTGCTCCTGATGTGCTAGAACAACTTCGCTTATTAACCAATATTGAAACGGATCATAAAAAGTTATTACAAATAGTATTAGTAGGGCAGCCTGAGTTACAGGTACTTCTAAAGCGAAATGAGTTAAGGCAGCTGGCACAGCGTATTACTGCCAGATATCACTTGTTAGCACTAACACCAGGGCAAACCATTGCTTATATTCAACATCGGCTGCATATTGCAGGTTGTGACAAGAAAATATTTTCAATGGAAGCAATGCAAATGGTGCATCAGCTCACAGGCGGTGTGCCACGATTAATGAATCTGGTGTGTGAACGCGCATTAGTAGGGGCATTTTCGAAACAACAAGAAATTGTTGGCAGTGATATTGTTAAACAAGCGGCGAGTGAATCTTTACCTATCGACTTTATTGTTACAAATAATAAGATGAGTAAAACAGGTTCGATTTGGCCTTATAGCGCTGCTGCGTTAATGCTTTTTGGTGCAGGAATTGGCCTGTCTTTTATTTTTTAGTTAGGTGATTCATGTCTTATTTATTAGATGCGTTAAAGCAGTCAAAGCACGATACCATGAGCGCTGAGCAATATGACTTGCAAGCGCAACAATTAAAACAACAACGCCAGTTGATGACCTATCGTCGAATTAGTTTTTTACTCGCAGGAAGTTTATTGGCAACGGGTATATTGGCCAGTGGCTTCTTTGTCGGCAAGTGGGCGCAACAAGAAAATGTAACCGTTAAAAATGAGCCTGTTCAAAATGACATTAGTCAAAAAGAGTCAGGGGTTGTAGAAAAATCAACAACAAATGCAGAGGAAGTACAAAGAACGGTTGCTCAAACAGTAACAACTCCTCAAGCGCCCATTGTAACAGCTGCGCCTAACAATTCTGTGCCGCTGGCAGGGCAGTTGGTTTATGTACAAACCCCAACGGGTGTACAGCAAATGTTGCTGACGCCACAAGGACAATATTTACCTATGAGCGTTAATCAAGCGTCTCAAGGGCAAACGCAAAATTTCTCGACGCAGAATAACGCTTCATCTAGTTTTCAATCACCGAGCAGCCAACCGCAAAGTGTCCCAACTCAATCAGCGAAAAGAACACTTACTGCAGATGAGTTGAGTAAATATAAGGTGTTAGGTAAACCACTTAATCAAAATGTGCCTGCGCAGCCAGAGTCAAATGATGAACTTGATACGGTTCCCGACACACTGAAAAATGCGTTTGCGCAAGCCGTTAATAGCACAGAAACAACAGCCGACTATGAAGTAACTCAAGGCTCTCGCCTTTCATCACGAGTACAGCCTGTTGAGCTACTTCCTGATGGCTTACAAAGTATGTTACCAAGTATTAAGTATCAGGCGCACATTTATTCTTCAGCTGCGGATAAACGCTGGATAAAGCTCAATGGCAGAGAGCTATATGAAGGGGAGTCTATTGGTGCGTTGAAGGTGTTAGAAATAGCGCCAGATCAGAGCGTACTTGATTTCGATGGTTATGAATTTAGCTTAAAAGCCTTGCAAGATTGGCCACAATAGTGGCCAATTAACTAAAGATAGAGTGCTTATAAAAGCCTTCTAAATCTATATTATATTCTTTGGGTTTTATTGCTGATTCAAGCGTGTCTTGCGTTCTTTTGTTTGATAAGTCAACGTCTTGAACTTCAGTGTAACGCCCATGTTTTGCATTAAAAAACGTTTTTACTACTGGCTTTAATGGTGTGGCAGGATTGCTTTGAGTAACGAGTCCCACCTTTTGGCTTGAGAGTTTTACCAGTGTGCCCACAGGGTGAATACCAATGCACTGAATAAACTTATTAAGTAGCACTCCATCAAAGCTATCTGGGCAGCCTTGCTTTAAAATTTTAAATGCTCTAATTGGCTCCATGCCTGCTTTATAAACCCGTTCAGCGGTTAATGCATCATAAACATCAACAATAGACGCCATACGAACGTACTGGCTTATTTCATTGCCTTGTTTGCCAAAGGGATAGCCTTTACCATCTAAACGCTCGTGATGCATACCTGCAATATCTACGGCAATCCCCGTTAATCCTGCGTCTTCTAGTATCTCTTTGCTAAAGAGCGCATGATTTTGCATCACTTTGAATTCTTCGTCCGTGTAACGACCTGGTTTGTTGAGAATAGCATCAGGGATTTTTATTTTTCCCATATCATGTAAAAGAGCGCCAGTGGCAAGCTCTTCAATAATTGCTTTTTCAATACCGAGATGTTTGGCAAAAATACTCATTAAAATAGACACATTTATCGAGTGCTCTAACAAATAGGCGTCTTTTTGGCGCATTTGTGTAATACACGCTAGAGCATCTTGATTTCTAAATACGGAGTCAATAAACCCACTAGCCAGTTCTTTAAAAGGCGCAACATCAACAGTACGCCCAGACTCTATATCGCCAAAAGCTTTGGTTTGCAGGTTTTTTGCTTCATCGTAAAGCTTTTTAGCTTTACTCATTTCTTGCTCAGCACTGTGGGTAATTAACCAAGGATCGCGCTTTTTGATTTCGTGCTGAGTAGGTGAGGTTGCTTGTGTTTCAGGTGCTTCAGATTCGAGCATTTTATCAGGGTCGATTTCAACCTCTAAAATTCCTGATTTTATTAATTTATCAATTCCACTTTGAGTTTTAACCCAGCCTTGGTTTTTTATTCTAATGCTACCAGTTTGTTTAACAACTTTTTGTACAAACATACCAGGCTTTAGCTGTGAAGTAGGAATGATTTTCAAATTGAACTCTAATTAACAGTTATTATTTTTTAAATTAACAAATAAATGCGTAGATAGGAATAAAAAAGGCATCAAATAGATGCCTTTATTTAGATTAATGCATTAATTGCTATTCATCATCTTCAACAAGGGTCATCAACGAGGTGTTACCGCCTGATGCCGTCGTGTCTATACTGATTGTTTTTTCAGTAATTAAGCGCTTTATTAGCGTGTCGTAATACTCAGAGCTGATCACTGGTAGTATTGCGCCTTTACGTTGTGCAAGCTGTTGGCTGAAGTAGCCTAAGCGAGAAGAACGTGCAGCAACTACCGCACCGGCTAGGTGAGGATGCGCCAATATCGCTTGTAATTGATTTGGTTTAGCTACTTGGAAAACACCTTCAGCAACGCCAGTCGCAATAAATTTATCTCTAAAAGCAACCGCTTCATCATAAAATATTTCAGATGCTACCGTTATTACCGTGTTACCAGCAGCAAGCGCGGTAATAATCGATAGTGCCCAAAAGTTAAATGAGGTGCTCTTATCTGCGTAACATACTACACAGCCGCGTGCTTCAAGGTGAAGGGTGTTTGACTCACCCGTTGGCCCCGGTAAGGTTGTATATTTGCGCATGTGCTTTTCTAAGCGGTTTAACTGAGCACGTGCATCGGCAAGCGTTAACGCTAAATCGTCTGCAAGATCATCAATAATTTCAACGGTTGCTACTTTCGCTAATAACTGACGCACCGCAGAAACACGATCATTCAGTGGTGTTGCACGCCAAATTTTTTCATCGCGCATAGAGTTAACCATTAGCTTTTCTACTTGCTCATTTGCGCCACTGTAGTGGTGTAAATCAAGCTCGTCTGGCGTTAGGTTAGTCATTTGTACGTTATCTGGTGATGCTTTTTCTTTGATTAAGCGTTGTAGGTAGTTTGGTCCACCCGCTTTAGGGCCAGTACCCGATAGTCCACGGCCACCAAATGGTTGCACGCCAACAATCGCACCAATCATATTACGGTTTACGTAAACATTACCTGCGCGCGACATTTTAGCTAGGTGTTCACAGCGCTCTTCAATACGAGAATGAATACCCATTGTTAAGCCGTAACCGGTGTTGTTAATTTGGTCGACAACACTATCAAGCTCACTCGCTTTAAAGCGGATCACATGTACACACGGGCCAAATACTTCACGCTTTAATACCGATAAGTCTTTGATTTCGTATAAACGTGGTGCAAAGAAAAATGCGCCATTTTCGCTGTTATCAGGAATTTTACACTCGTAGTGAAGTGTTGCATTACCTTTTAGGTATTCAACATGATCATTAAGTGTTTTCAGCGCTTTTTCATCAATTACAGGGCCTACGTCTGTAGAGAGTAATGATGGGTCGCCAATATGTAACTCAGCAAGTGCGCCTTTGATCATATCGATAATGCCATCAGCAACATCTTCTTGAATAAAGAGCACGCGTAATGCCGAACAACGTTGACCGGCACTTTGGAAACCAGAACTGATAACATCATCAACAACTTGCTCAGGAAGCGCTGTTGAGTCAACAATCATACAGTTTTGACCGCCAGTTTCTGCAATTAAAGGTACTTGAATATCGTTACGTGCAGCTAATGTTTGCGAAATAAGCGTGCCCGTTTCAGTTGAACCTGTAAACATAACAGCTTGAATGCGCTCATCTGGCACAATGGTTTTACCTACTTCGCTACCGCGAGCAATCACAGGCTGTACAACGTGCTCAGGTAAACCAACAGAAAGCATTAATTCAATAGCGCGTAGGGCAATTAAGCTCGTCTGTTCTGCAGGTTTTGCAATTACAGTGTTACCCGTAACGATAGCAGCTGCAACTTGACCTAAGAAAATAGCGAGTGGGAAGTTCCATGGGCTAATACATAAAATCACACCACGAGCTTCAAAGCGCTCATCTTGAGCAAGCTCTTCAGCACGGGCAGCGTAGTAACGACAAAAATCAACCGCTTCGCGTACTTCATCAATACCATCTTGTGCCACTTTACCTGCTTCTTTGATACAGATAGCAACAAGTTCATCATGATGACGCTCTAAAATATCAGCAACGCGACGCAATAAATTAGCGCGCTCTTTTACTGGCGTTTGTGACCATGATTCAAAAGCGGTTTCAGCGTTGGCTAGCAACACTTTCATTTCATCGCTATTTTGTAATTTCACATGGCCAATAATTTCTTTATGGTTTGCTGGGTTTTTAACTGCCAGCGCGCCCTCTGGTACTTGGCTTTCTTCAATTAAGTGCTCTTCAAACCAAGTGTCTAAATTTTCTTTAAACGGGGTTATCACGTTAATATCAGTTAAATCCATACCCTTTGAGTTGGCACGTTCTTCACCGTATAAATCAATTGGCATTTTTATTTGCGTGTTGTACTTATTACGTAATCCTTGCAGTGTTTCAACAGGATCTGGTAATAATGCTTCAACCGGTTGGGTGGTATCTACAATGGCATTTACAAAAGATGAGTTAGCACCATTTTCTAGTAAACGACGAACAAGGTAAGCAAGTAGGTCTTCGTGCTGGCCTACTGGTGCGTATACACGACACTGGATTTTTTCTTCATTAACGATTTGGTCAAATAAAGATTCACCCATACCGTGCAGACGTTGGAATTCAAAACCTTGGTTATCACCTTTCGCTACTTCTAAAATAGTCGCTGCAGTATAGGCGTTGTGTGTTGCAAATTGCGGGTAAAGCACATCTCGTGCTTCAAGCATTTTAATCGCACATGCTTTGTATGACACATCTGTGGTTGCTTTACGGGTAAATACCGGGAAGAAGTCTAAACCATCTTGTTGCGTGGTTTTGATTTCGGTATCCCAGTATGCGCCTTTTACTAAACGCACCATCATTTTACGACCCACACGGGTTGCTAGGTCTGTTAGCCATTCAATAACAAAAATAGCGCGTTTTTGATACGCCTGAACCGCTAAACCAAAACCTTGCCAATCGCCAAGGTCGTCATCGCTAAATACCGCTTCAATAACATCGAGAGAAATATCCAAACGGTCTGCTTCTTCAGCATCAACAGTAAAACCGATGTCGTATTTTTTAGCGGCAAGAGCAAGTTCTTTTAGTTTTGGAACGATTTCTTCCATCACGCGCTCTTTATGAGTAAATTCATAACGCGGATGAATAGCCGATAACTTTACAGAAATACCTGGGCTTTTAATCGGGCCACGACCATTCGCCGCTTTACCGATAGCATGAATCGCATTCATGTAGCTGTCGAAATAACGCTTAGCGTCTTTCATTGTGCGAGCGCCTTCACCTAGCATATCGTATGAATATACATAGCCTTTTTGCTCTTTTTCAGCCGCGCGCTCAATTGCTTCGTTAATGGTACGACCCATTACGAATTGCTTACCCATTATCTTCATCGCAAAGTTCACAGACTTACGAATAACTGGCTCGCCTAAACGACCAATTGTTTTTTTAAGTATGCCAAACTGCTGCTCTTTCGTTTTGTCGTTATAGTTAACCATTTTACCGGTTACTAGTAATCCCCAAGACGAGGCATTAACGAATAAAGAATCACTACTACCTAAGTGAGAGCTCCAATCGCCATTTGCTAATTTATCACGTATTAATGTTTCTTGAGTTGCTTTATCAGGAACGCGAAGCAATGCTTCGGCTAAACACATTAATACCACACCTTCTTCACTCGATAGTGAAAATTCATTTAATAGCGCATCAACACCGCTTTGACCATCTTGGTCTTTACGAATGTTTAAAACTATTTGGCGAGCTCTTTCCCATGCACGGCTTCGTGCTTTAACACCGACTTCTGCAAGTGGTAAAATGTGATCAATAACCGCATTTTCATCAATACGGTAAAAGTCACGGATCTTCTGTCTGATCGGACAAGTCGTTGTTAAATCGCCATTGAATAACATAAGCAACCCTCAGGAGTGTTAAGACTTAGGATAATTGTTAATTACCGCTAAATGTTGTTGGTGTAAAGCGTGCATTCTAATTAAAATCCAGCAGAATATGCTGGTTAATTTCGCCGTTTTACGATAATTTACAGGGCATATTATTAACTTATCCATATAAAATACTGATATGACTAATCCGAATAGATTACGCCTGCTTGATCGTATCGATATATCAATTTTAGACGTTTTGCAGCGCAATGGTAGAATTTCAAATGTTAACCTCGCAAAGCAGGTGAATTTAAGCCCCAGTCCCTGTTTAGATAGGGTTAAACGTTTAGAGCAAGAGGGCTATATTGAAGGGTATTTCGCTAAGTTAAGTGAGGAAAAACTTAATCAAAGCTTAGTGGCCCATGTGCAGGTATCATTAGTTACCTCAAATACAGCCGTATTTAAAGTATTTCGTGAACACATTCTTAAAATTAAGCAGGTTGTTGAGTGTGATATGGTAGCGGGTGGTTATGACTATTTATTAAAAATTCGCGTTTCCAACATGGACGAATACAGAGAAGTATTAGGTGATTTGGTTGATATTCCGGGAGTGGGCACACACCACACTTACATGGTAATAGAAAAAATCAAACAAGACCCTGGGCTTCGTTTAGATATATAACGCAGGTATTTTTTAAAGATAAAATATAGCAGGCATAAAAAAAGCATCATATGATGCTTTTTTTATGCCTGCTATATTAAGTTAAGCTTATGCCCAACCTTCATAGCGTTTTCTTCGTGATAACACGATAGTTAAGATAATCCCTAAGAACAAACCTAAAAATGCAATGGCTCCACCGTAAGTAAGTAACTGGCGTTTTTCTTTAGCACTGGTTGCTTGTTTTAGTTGTTGTTCTTGAGAAAGCTCACCTTGTAACTGAGTAATTTGTGCTAATAGTTGCGCGTTTTGTTCGGTTAACTGTGTGTTTTGCTCTTGCAGCTCAGGTAACTCAACTTGCGCTTGGCGAAGTCTATTTTGCATAGTGCTTATTTCATTATTGAGGGCTTGGTATTGTTGTTTTAAACCCGCTGATTCACTAATGAATTTAGCTTCTACCCAGCCTTCACGATCTTTATCATCTTTAACTTTTATAAAGCCATTTTGTTCATCAGATAATAAAGTGAGTTGTGTACCTGCATCTATTGAACCAAGTAAGCGATAGTCTTTACTGGCACCTGAGCGCATGAAAGTATACAAATTATCGATTATATAAGCTGTTTTAGCATTAGTCGGCGACGTTGATTGAGCTTCCTCTGCTTGGCTCATAAACGGGGCGGCTGTTAAAAGCAGCCATAGTAAACAGTGTTTTAGCATTTATCTACCTTGTTAATCTAGCAGTGTCCGTTGTGAACGTGATTTTTATTTCGCATAAGTATATAGATAGTATGGATTTAATAGTTTAATAGCAAGACAGATATTGTAACCAGAGCATTTTGCTTGCGTGTTTATGACTAAAAAATTTGCAATATAGGGCTGCTTTGTTTATTTTGAGCACTTATTAATTTTAAGGGTAATCCGCAAGCCTAATGGATACTGAGATAGAACTGAAATTTTTGGTATCAGATGACGTCATTCCACTGATCCCCTCACTAATTACTCAATTTGCAAAAACAGTCACAAACAAACCTTCTAAAAGTTTGCAAAATGCTTATTATGATACACCAAGCAGAGAGTTAAGAGCACTCGATATTGGCTTTAGAACGCGTTGTACAAACGAGCGCTGTGAGCAAACAATTAAGCTAGCTGGAGAAGTGGTCGGGGGCTTACATCAGCGCCCAGAATACAATCTTCCAATAGAAACAAACCGACCAAATCTAATGGCGTTTGATTCATCAATTTGGCCTCACGGTATGCAAATTGATGCCATATCACAAAATCTATACCCTATTTTTAGTACTAATTTTATTCGCCGTACGTGGTTAATAGAAACCCCAAATGGTGCCCAAATTGAAGTGGTATTAGATAAAGGTGAAATTGCTGCGTCAGGTAAGGTAGAAATCATCAGCGAGCTTGAAATCGAGCTGGTTGAAGGTAGTCGTGAGGAGCTATTTGCTTTTGCAGATATATTAGTGAGCCAAAACAGCATTCGTTTAGGGCTCTATTCAAAAGCAGCAAGAGGCTATCGCCTTGCGGATGAAACACCGCTACAACCAAGTAAATCAATCGGCTTTGTTAAACTTAATAAGCAAGTCACTCAAGAGCAAGCTCTTATTGAAGCTATGGGGTTTGGAATTCGCTTTGTGCAAAAACACGAGCAATGCTACTTCGATAAGCCGAGCTTAAAAACATTAAAGCGGGTAACCGATGGCATTAGTTTAATTAGACACAATTTTTGGTTGTTTGACGATATTGTTAGTAAAGAAAGTACCGATCACCTCAGAACAGAGCTAAAGTGGTTATTAAGTGAATTAGCATGGGTTGAAAATGCGATTCAGTTAAAAACTTATACCTCTAAGCGCCATGCTTTTTATAAAAAAATAAATAGTGCTCCTGCGTTAACGCAAGTTATAAACGATTTAAAAGAGTTACAGCCGAGCATTGACGATATTTTTTCGCTTTTTCATAGTGCCCGCTACAACCGTTTATTGCTGAGCTTAACAACGTGGCTGATAAATAAGCAGTGGCGTAAAGATTGGAGCCAAGCAGAGCTTCAAAATGCAGAGCAACCTATTGTAGATATTGCTCATCGCTTATTTGATAAAGATTGGAAAAACTTACATCGCTTATTGCCTAAAGAGCAAAGCTTAGCAGGCAATGATTACTTAAACTTCCGCACTCAATTAGAAAATAGTTTGCTCAGTGGTAACTGTTTAGGGGCACTGTTTAATAAAGATGAGCGATTAGAATTTAGGCTCCCTTGGCTGGATATTTCTCATGGGATGTATGAGTTAAGCACGCTTGATTATTTAAAACAGCTGTGTGGCGGGCAAGAAGATGCTCAACTGGCAAAAATACAACTATGGTTAGAACAAAAATCTGACTTTTTAGTTAGTGCCATGGAGCAAAGTCGTCATGCTTCATTTGATACAGAACCCTATTGGCTTTAATGACTAAGCACTTTTGTGGCCGGACCTTGCTGCAAAAGTGCATGATTCTTTCACTTTTGTGTTTTGCTACCAATGTGTGTTCACAGCCATCTTGGCAACTTTACGAAAGTAAACAAGGGGTAAGTGTTTATTTTCAGCGTTTAACTGACGATACCTTGAAAATGAAAGCTGAAACGGTGGTTAGCAATGTCACCGCAGAGGATTTAGTTGCTTTACTTAGTGATACCGATACAGCCCCTAGCTGGATAGAAAACATTACTAAGGTCACGTTACTCAAAAGTTTAAGCCCTTCAGAAAACTTAGTTTACAGTTATATTGATAGCCCGTGGCCTGTTAGCAATAGAGATGTGATTACTTATTCGTGCTATACAAGGGTGAGTTCGTTGCAAACGCAGCTTAGTATTCACGCGCGCCCAGATTTTTTACCTAAAACTAAAGGGGTAATAAGAATAAGCACCTTAGATGCAATGTGGCTGTTAACTCAGCAGGCGAAAAATTTGCACATTAGTTATCAGGTATATGCGTTACCAGGCGGTAAGATACCCACGTGGTTAAATAATCGGATCGCCCTAAAAAGTACCCTTAAGACGCTAATAAATCTTGCTGAAATACTCACTACTAAGCAGTACATAGCAAAGCCAACCGTTATTCGCACCGGTAATTGCACACATACCGAACCGCCGCAGTTATAAGTAAAAAAGTGACCTAAGTGATCACTTTTTTAAGTGGATATAAGCTAATCAGTATTTAGCGGATTCACCGTCTTTGGGTAAAGACTGCATTATAAACTCGCGTAAATCGTTATTAGAACTTTCTAAATCTGCATGACGTAGATACATCATGTGGCCACTGCGGTAGCCTTTAAAGCTTAACCTATCTTGCATTTTACCACTTGGATCTAATTGCCACATAGTATATTTGGCATCAAAGTAATTGGTTGCACCGTCAAAATAGCCCGCCTGAACCATTACATTTAAATAAGGGTTTTGAGCCATGGCCAAGCGTAAATTTTCACCGGTATTATTTCCGCTTCTGTCCCATGGGTGAACGTTACCAAATAAGTTATATTTGATATCGGTTTTGTAATTAAGCTCTTCACGAAGATAATAGTTAATTGCAGGAGTGAAAGAATGCAGCCATGATGTAAGCTCTGCCCAGTAATCTGGAGACTCACCGGCATCGCGTTTATCTATGCCTAAATAGCGCGAATCCAGTCGACCAACCATTTGTCCGCGTTCACGCAACAACTCTTTCCAAAAAAACTGTGTTGGAATATCTAAATTGTTTTGACTAACAAATGTTTCAGATAAACCCGCATATTCAGCCATTTTTTTAATAATACGACGTTTTTCGTCAGGCGCAATAAAGCCGCCTTTTGCAAGCGCAGGAATAAGCTCATTAACAGTAAACTGTTCAACTTCTGGTAATAGCTCGTCTAAATCTTTTGCTTGTAAATCGGCGTTTAATGCTTTGTGGTACCATGCAGTAGCTGCAAAGTAAGGTAGGCGGTTAGCTGCTTTTACTGGTCCGTCGCGTTTAATACCGATATCGGTAGGAGAAACGAGTACAACACCGTTAATGTACATCCACTGACTATTTTGCAGCTCATGTGCTAAACCCGATACACGAGTAGTACCATAGCTTTCACCAATTAAAAACTTTGGAGAGCGCCAACGTTCATTTCGAGATACAAAAGTATTAAGCCATTCTGCGAGGTACTTTATATCGGCATTAACGCCAAAAAATAGCTCTTTTTGTTTATCTTTGGGTAAAAGGTTACCGTCTTTATCTTCTACAACACGTGAATAACCCGTATTTACAGGATTTACATAAACGATATCCGCTACATCTAAAACCGAATAAGGGTTATCTTTTACACCATAAGGTTGAATTGGGTAGCCTTCGTCGTCAATTTTTAAAACACGAGGGCCGGTGTAAGCTAAATGCATCCAAACCGATGCTGAGCCTGGGCCACCATTAAATGAAATAAGTAATGGACGCTTTGTTCTGTCATCTACTTTATCGCGGGTGTAGTAAGTGTATTGAAGGGTTGCTATGGCATCTCCCTTGTTATCCCATACCGGTTGTGTGCCTGTTGCTACCGTATAAGAAAATCGTTCGTTATTTATTTTTGCTTTGTGCTGAGTAACTACTTTACTGTCGATATCAATACGGCGTTGATTATCGGCAAACGTTGCACTTGTAAATGTAAGTGCAATTGCGGCAATGGGTAAAAATAGACTTCGACTAAATTTCATAACTAACCCTTTTTATTTTATGTACTGCAGTTATAGCGATATTTGAGTAAAAAACAAAAGTATTGAGACTAGCTGCCGATAATAATCGTTGAGTTTATGTAATTAAGATTAATCTCAACATAGCAAACAGGCGAAATATACTTGATGTGTATGCCATACTGTAAGTTTAAGGCGATTAAAAAATTTAATTATTAATTAAGTTTTTTAAGTTATTGGTCGCTTTAATTGTTTTTAAATGGATGCTTGAGAGTGATTTATTTTTAGGTTTATTACCATAAAGGTTGAACGTAAATGAAAGGGAGTTTATGCAACGGGTTTTAATTGTTGAAGATAATATAAGGGTAAAACAGGTACTCAAACATATTGCTGCTCATTACCTTGATGTGCGGGTTGATTTCGCTCAGTCACTTACTCAATGTAAAAAGTTACTAAATCAAACTAGTTATTCGCTCGCGTTAGTTGATTTATCTGTTGGTGGTCAAATCGATACTGATATAACTCGCTTTACACTGTCGCAAGGTATCCCTACGTTGGTGATGACAACGCAAACAGATGAACATACACGTTTAAAAATGCTGGAATTAGGTATTATCGATTACGTCATTAAAGATAATCGCGACTCTTATCTTTACGCCATAAAATTTGTAGCACAGTTATTGCGTAACCAGGGGCGCAAAGCACTGGTTGTAGATAATTCCTTATTGAGCAGTAGCTTGGTTAAGCAAATGCTTGAAAAACAATTGTTTGACGTCATTACTGTTGATAATAGTGCGCAAGCTCTTCATATACTTGAGCATGATCAGGCAATCAACTTAGTGATCACTGACCATAACTTATCAGGTATGAATGGTTTTGAATTAATTAGAGCAATTCGAAATATTAAAAGCCGTGAGCAATTGGCCATTATTGGTTTAGCTGATGTATATAGTTATGGCGTTGCTGCACGATTTATTAAATCAGGTGCGAATGACTTTTTAACTAAACCCTTCACCCATGAAGAGTTTCACTTTCGAGTGGTGCAAACTATGGAGTCAATATGGCTAAGTGATGCTAAAAAACCGGCTTTGTCTTTCGATGCGACAGAGTAACTTTAATCTTAAATACGTTATCAATGTGTATTTGGGAGTGTAACGGTTAGTTAAAGACGACTATTTGCGTATTTATCGACTCGCACCAATTCTGTATTTTGCTTAAAAAAAGCGCACCTAAATGGTGCGCTTTTTTGTTTTTTATATTATTTAATTTAATAACCCTCTGTTTTTATTTGTAATTTAAAGGTGGCACAAAGGTTGGATTGTATAGAGCAAATACAATAACAAGCTAGTGTCCTAAGGGGGCCTTTGTGAAAATGATCAGTGCAATAATAAAGCCATTCAAACTAGATGATGTGCGTGAAGCACTCGCTGATTTAGGCATCGAAGGAATGACAGTGGTTGACGTTAAGGGGTTTGGACGTCAAAGAGGTCATACAGAGTTATACCGTGGTGCAGAGTACCAAGTTGACTTTATACCTAAAATTAAACTTGAAATTGCCACTCGAAGTGAAAATTGCCAACGCGTTGTAGAAACCATTACCAAAGTTGCTGGAACGGGCAAAATTGGTGACGGCAAAATTTTTGTTTACGACCTAGATCAAATCGTCCGTATTCGTACAGGCGAACTTGATGATGACGCAATTTAAGGGGGCAACATGGAAAATACAATTATAGAGCTGAAGTTTTCGCTCGATACGTTTTACTTTTTAATTTCTGGCATCTTAGTTATGTGGATGGCAGCTGGTTTTGCAATGTTAGAAGCTGGTTTAGTGCGCTCAAAAAATACTACAGAAATCCTAACTAAAAATATCGCACTTTATTCTATCGCTTGTACTATGTTTTTGTTGGTCGGTTACAACATTATGTATGTAGACAACGTTGAAGGCGGAATAATTCCTTCATTTGGTGGCCTAATAGGTAGTCAAGCGGCAGACGCCGATCATTCACTAGAGTCTGATTTTTTCTTCCAAGTAGTATTTGTTGCAACGGCTATGTCTATTGTATCTGGCGCCGTAGCGGAGCGTATGAAGTTATGGGCTTTCTTAGTGTTTACAGTAGTACTTACAGGATTAATTTACCCAATTGAAGGTTACTGGACATGGGGTGGCGGCTTCCTATCTGAATTAGGCTTTGTTGATTTTGCAGGTTCTGCCATTGTCCATGCAACCGGTGCAGCTGCAGCGCTTGCGGGTGTAATTCTACTGGGTGCACGTAAAGGTAAATATGGTAAAAATGGTGAAATTTACCCAATTCCAGGTTCAAACTTGCCACTTGCTACATTGGGTACATTTATTTTATGGATGGGTTGGTTTGGCTTTAACGGTGGATCACAGTTATTAATTTCAGATAAAGAAAATGCAACTGCAGTAGGTCAAATACTACTTAACACCAATGCTGCTGCAGCTATGGGTGCAATTTCAGCCTTGTTCTTATGTAAATTATTATGGGGTAAGGCAGATTTAACCATGGTACTTAATGGCGCACTTGCAGGCTTAGTGGTTATTACTGCAGATCCATTATCACCATCACCATTAATGGCGTGTTTATATGGCCTACTAGGTGGGTCTTTGGTTGTACTAAGCATTGTGGCACTTGATAAAGTGAAAATTGACGACCCTGTAGGTGCCATCTCTGTGCATGGTGTATGTGGCATATTAGGTGTGGTATTAGTGCCGGTTACTAATGCCGAGGCTAACCTTGTGGCACAGTTAATTGGTTTACTATGTATCATTGGCTTTGTGTTTATCGCATCATTCATTGTTTGGGCAGTCTTAAAACAAACTATGGGTATTCGTGTTACCGAAGAGGAAGAGCTAAACGGTATGGATCAACATGATTGTGGTATTGATGCTTACCCAGAATTTGTTTCAGTAAGAAGTAATTAAAAGTATTGTGTGTTCAATCAAAGCCCTACTCAGTTAGGGCTTTTTTGATTTCAGGAAGGGTTAATTTTTCAGGTGTTAGAGTAATGTGATAAGCTCCTCGCGTTAAATCAACCTTTGGAATGTATTACACTTAAATGGCTGAAAAAAAGAAAACACCGACCAGTAAACCCTCGACTAAGCGCGCTACTAAGTCATCTAAAACATCAGCGCGAAAAAGTGCTGCAAAAAAAACCGCAAGTTCGGCTAAACGGCCATTTTTAAAAACGTTGTTTTCTATTTTTTGGAAACTGAGTCTGGCGACTTTCATCGCTGTAGCACTTTACTTTATTTATCTTGATGCAAAAATCACCCGCCAATTTGAAGGCAATAAATGGCAACTTCCAGCCCAAGTGTATGCGCGTTCAATGACGTTTTTTCCTGGGCAGTTTTTATCTGAGCAAGAAGTTTTATGGGAGCTTAAACGTTTAAATTACACGGCAGTTAATCGCTTAAGCCGCACAGGGCAATATATTAAAACAGCTAATAGTATTAAGATTTTTCGTCGTGATTTTGAATTTTATGATGGTTTAGAAAATGCCCACGTAATTGAACTACGTTTCTCTGGAGAAAAGGTTGCCAGTATTAAAGATAAATTCGGTCGTCGCTTAAACACTGCCAGATTAGAGCCTGTACAAATAGCCCGTATAGGTAATGACTCAAAACAAGACCGCGAATTTGTGCCATTAGATAAATTTCCTGACATGCTTAAAAATGCTTTGTTAGTGGTCGAAGACCGCGATTTTTATGATCACCATGGGGTATCGGTATTTTCTATTTTACGGGCTTTATATATCAATATTCGCGCAGGAAGAACCGTGCAAGGGGGCAGCACACTGACGCAACAGCTAGCTAAAAATATTTATCTTACCCGTGAACGTTCATTAGTACGTAAAATCAATGAAGCTTTTATTGCGCTTATTCTTGATTATCGTTATTCAAAAGATCAGATTCTTGAAGCCTATTTAAACGAAGTCTACCTAGGTCAGTCTTATAACCAAGGAGTACATGGGATGGGGCTGGCTGCTGAGTTTTACTTTGCAAAACCCGTTGATGAACTTGAGTACGACCAAATTGCTCTGCTGGTGGCCATGGTTAAAGGCCCTTCTTATTATAACCCTAGACGTTATAAAGAACGTGCTATGGAGCGTCGTGACTTAGTACTGCGTTTAATGGTCGATAACAAACTTATTTCCACTAAAGAGTATCGAGCCTCATTAAAGCGCGCAATTGATATTGCGCCAATGAAAGCCAGCTTACAAAAGTCTTACCCAGGTTACTTAGAGTTGGTTAATCGCGAGTTGAAACAGCTGCTACCTGATCAAGAAGTATTAGATGCAGGAGTGCGCGTATTTACCTACTTTGACTTGCAAAAACAAACCGCAATGGAAGAATCGATTAAGGCCAGTTTACCTTATTTGGAAAGGCGTCCAAATACCAAAGAATTAGAAGCGGCAATGATCTCCGTTAATGTTGAAAAAGCTGGTGTATCAGCGTTAGTCTCTGGACGTGATGTGCGCTATTCAGGGTTTAACCGGGTGCTTGATACCAAGCGCAATATTGGCTCATTAGTTAAACCGGCAGTGTATTTAAGTGCACTGCAGCTTCCTCATTATAATTTAGCGACATTGCTTGATGATTCACCCGTGCAAGTCACCAACGAAGAGGGAAAAGTATGGCAGCCAGAAAACTTTGATCATCAATACCGAGGCGCCGTGCCTCTTTATAAAGCATTCAGCCACAGCATTAATATTCCGGCAGTTAACTTAGGGCTTGATGTTGGGGTTGATAAAGTTGCTAATACACTCAGAGGACTAGGTGCTAAAGGCCATATTAATGAATACCCGTCGCTGCTATTAGGGGCTATTGAAATGTCGAGTTTTGAAGTGGCCCAGCTTTATACCACTATTGCTGCTGATGGCGAATACAGAGAGCTGACGTCTATCTCGGCATTAACTGACTCTGTTGGTAAAGTACTTTATAAGCATAAAGTGAGTAACGAACAACGCTTTGATAAAGATGCCATGTACATGACCAAATACGCTATGAAGCGAGTAACTAAAGATGGCACCGCTAAGCGCTTAAATTTACATTTTCCGTCGATTCAGTTAGCAGGTAAAACAGGTACCAGTAACGAATTACGCGATAGCTGGTTTGCCGGGTTTGATCAAAATACAGTGACGGTTGCATGGCTAGGTCGTGACGATAATAAAAGCACTGGTTTGACTGGTAGTGTCGGGGCGCTTGAAACCTATATTCGTTATTTAAAACCGCTAAACCCCCAAGCCATTGCCGATACTCGTCCACCTTCAATTCGGTGGGCATTTGTAAACGAGCAAACCGGGAAGCAAGCACCACCAGGGTGTGGCAAAGTGATTCAATTACCGCTTAGGGCCAGTGAGTTTAAACCAAGACCCCAATGTATTCGCTAAGTAATAAAAACAAAAAAGCCCGAAAGGGCTTTTTTTTATGGATTTCTTTAATAAAGGACTAGTGAAATGTTTTTATTTATTTTTATAGTATAAATATTGTTCACCTGTTGTTAGTTTAAAGGAATGGGTATTTGTTTGTTTTTTGTTAAATTTGTTTGTTTTTTTGTTTGCATTTTTGTTTCATAAGCATATTATAAATATGCCTTTAAGGCATATAATTATAATTTCAAACAGGGATAAATAATGAAATCAATATTTAGGAAAAGTATAACGGCAATTGCCGTATCAGCATCCTTAGGCCTAGCATTACCTGCTGTTGCATCTGATGTAATAGGAACTGTAAATAATATTAATGATAATAGTTCTTACACTGTAAAAGTTAAAAACCCTGCAACTGGTTTAGAGCGAACTCTAAGTATTTCTAGTGAAGGTACCTTTCGCTTTGCCTCTCTGCCTACAGGTAGTTACGAGATACAAATATTAAAAGGCGATGCTGTAGTTGCTGAAGACCGCGTTAGAGTCTCTTTAGGTGCCAATTCAAAAGCTAACTTTGACCTAAACAGTTTCGATTCTTCTGGCCCAGAGGTAATTCAAGTTGTTGGTGCTCGTATTTCATCAATAGATCTTTCAACAGCTGATTCGGGCCTAGTTATTACAGATGCTGAAATTGACAGAATGCCAATTAATCGTGATTTAACATCAGTTGCATTATTAGCACCTGGGGCTGTAAAAGGCGATAGCGCATTTGGAAATACAGCGTCATTTGGTGGTTCTTCTGTTGCTGAAAATGCATGTTATATTAACGGGTTAGAAGTTACTAATACTCGCCAAGGCTTAGGGTGTGGCGAAGTCCCGTTTGAATTCTATGACCAATTTCAAGTTAAAACCGGTGGTTATTCAGCCAAGTTTGGCCGAGCTACTGGTGGTACTATTAATACAACTACAAAAGGCGGTACTAACGATTGGGAATTTTCTGCTGTAGTTCAGTACCAACCTGATTCTTTGCAAGAAGAGGGCAGCATTTCTCGTGGCAATAATGGAGCAGGTCAAATTTTCAGAGATGAAAGTTATGACTCTGATAACAAGACTGACGTTACACTTGCTGTTGGTGGCCCACTTATTGAAGACACACTTTTTTTCTATGGGTTAATAAACCCGCGTGATACTGAGTCGTCTTATACTTGGGGTGGAGATGAATTTTCACCGAACGATCAGTACCGAGAAGAATCTGCATCTGGCGGAGATAATTTATTCTGGGGTGGTAAACTCGATTGGGATATTAATGAAAACCATCGCTTAAGCTATTTTGCTTATTCAAATCGTCGTGATATTGAGCGTTCTGTTTATGATTACAACAACGGTGTTATAGGCGACCGCAAAGATGGTGCATTACTTAAGCGTGGTGGCGAAGCGCAAAGCTTGAGTTACACAGGTGTACTAACTGAAGATTTAGTTGTCACAGCAATGGCTGGTACAATTGAGACTGAGTATGAAACGCAATCAGAAAACTTAATTTGCCCAAGTATTACAGATTCTCGTGGTACTTCTAATCCAATCACTGGTTGTGGTGCTGGTGGTAGCTTTGGTGCAAATAATGATGAAAATACTCAGTACCGCCTTGATATTGAGTATGTTTGGCAAGACCATCAGATTAGCTTTGGTATCGATTATCAAGAGCGTGAATCTGAGCGAGTGAGTCGTCCTATCGGTGGCCACAGTTATGATTACCGTACACTAGCGGCTAACGGCAGTTTTCAAGCTGATAATGGCGCATTAACAAACAATACTGGTAATGTATTGCAATACGTTGAAGATCGAGTATTTGATGGTGGCGGTAGCTTTAAGTCAGAGCTTACGGCTTATTACATAGAAGATAATTGGCAAGTAACAGATGATTTTGCGGTAACTGTTGGCTTACGTATAGATGAGTTTGATAGTTGGGGCACAACAGATAAGCTACTTACAAGCTTCAAAACGGATGTTGCTCCTCGTTTAGGTTTCACGTGGGATCCAACGAGCACTGGCGACACTAAAGTATATGGTACTTATGGACGTTATTACTTACCTGTTGCAAATAACACTATTTTCCGTGCAGCTTCTGGGGTAAGTGATATTACTACTGCTTACACGTATACGGGTGTTGATGCAACGACAGGAGCACCTACAGGTTTGGCTCCTTTGGCAGATACTCTTGGCTCAGGCGGTTTAGCAAACTCACAACAAGTAAGTGGTGTTCCGGTTATCCCAGAAAAAGATATTTTCCAAGCGCAAGAAGCCGAACCATTTTCAAAAGATGAATATATTTTAGGTGTACAGCAAGCACTAAATGATGAGTACACTGTTGGTATTAAAGGTGTTTATCGTGAAGTTGCTACTGCATTAGATGATTACTGTGGTCGTTATGCTTACCCATATTGTGTGATGATTAATCCTGGTTCATCTTCTAGCTGGTATAGTGATGGTTACTATTGGAATGGTACTGATTGGGGTGATTCAAGCTTTGATAACGACGGTGTTCCAGATGAAGGTTCACTAACGACTTACTCTGCTGACACTATTGGTTTACCTAAGGCTAATAATGAATATACCGCCGTAGAGTTTAACTTAAATTATCAGGCTGATACGATTCGTTACCAGTTTGGTTATACATGGGCACGAAGTGTTGGTAACTTTGAAGGTGCTGTTAAATCCGATATTGGCCAAGCTGATGCGGGTATTACACAAGACTTCGACTTCCCAGCTGTAATGGATGGCTCTCAGGGTTATCAACCTAATGATCGTCGTCATACATTTAAATTCTTTGGTAGTTGGGAGCCAGTTGAAAACTTGACTGTAGGTTGGAATGCAACATTACAAAGTGGTCGTCCTAAAAGTTTATTCGGCCAAGGTTACCCGTCAAAAGATCCAAATCTAAATGGTGGTTGGGGTGATACTTTCTACATTTACACAAATGAGTGTCCTGATACCAATGGTAATGGTGAATGTGAGCAAGAAGAAAAAATCTATGAGAAGCATGACCGTGGTACAAATGGTCGTACACCATGGACATTTAACTTAGATTTATCTGCTGCATATGACTTTACTGTTTCAGATATTGATATGAGAGCATCAATCAATGTGTTCAACATATTAAATAGTCAGTCAGAGGCTTCTTTGAATGAGCATTACGAGCAAAATGAAGGCGAAGTTAATGCTTACCATGACGCTGCTTACTCTTGGCAGACTCCACGTTATGTTCGTATAGGGTTTGAAGCTCGATTCTAAACTTTATATAGCATCACAATAATATAAATAATAAAAAAGCCCGAAAGGGCTTTTTTTATGCGAAAGCTTTTTTTGTCCTGAAATGCATTTACACATTTAGGATCTATTTATGAAGACCATTGAAATTAAGGGCGCTAAGCGTACCCAACGAGATTGTACATTAGGCTTTAAACTATCCGTTGTTAAGTAAGTAGAAAAAGGTGACTTCACACACAAGCAAGCGCAAAGCATATATTAACGGTCATTAGTAACTGATAGTTATAGTCGGAGAATAATGGATTATGAGCTGAGTGATGAAATGAAAGCGCTATATATGACGATTAAGCATAGCGTTTTTAAATGTGACGCGATTCATCATTCAGATAGAGGTTTACAGTGTTGCTCTGAAGTATATCAAGATGAGTTATTTAAAGAGAGAATTAAGCCATCGATGACGGATATAACTGTTATCAAAACATCTGAGTAGAGCGTAGAAACGGGATATTAAAGTAATATTCCTACTGTATAAATGTTATACATGGTAGAGTTAAGCTGCTTGTTGAGGAGTTGATATTCATATAAAATGAAATGCGTTCGTACTTAAGTTTGGGTATGAAAATACCAAATCAAGTGTATAAAAAAACTTGGTACTGACACACCAAGCCCCTCATTAAAACCGTCAAATTATTTCAGGACGGGGCAATTATTAATTTTTTAAGATTTAAAAAATTGCATTGATTTAGTCAGATCATCCGATAGTTGCTGTAATCGCTGAGCATCCTGTAAGGAAGACTGTGCCGAACTAAGCGTATGATTAGCTAGGTTACTCACCTCCTCAGAGTCGCCTAGAGCTTGTGCCGTAGCTTGTGATTGCTCTTTTACTCGCAGGGCTATTTCTTCTCCTTGTTGTTTGATCATATTCATACTGTATTCTGCATCTTGTAACACTTGATTTGTTTGTGTTGCGGCATCAACAGATTGCTCCATTTTTTCTACACTAGAATGCATTTTTTGCTGTGTATCTTCAGATGCTTGTTGCAACGAGCTAATAATTTGATGTATTTCTTGGGTTTGCGTTTGTGTGCGTTTAGCGAGTGTCCTTACTTCATCTGCAACAACTGCAAAACCACGGCCATGATCTCCTGCGCGAGCGGCTTCAATAGCGGCATTAAGTGCTAGCAAGTTGGTTTGCTCGGCTATTTCACTTATCCCTTTGCTTACTTTGCTTATTTCTTGGCTATCTTGGGCAAGCTTATTAAGCGATTGCTGGCTGTGTGTAAATTCAACTTTTAAGTCCTGCATGTATTTAGCCAGCTCCATCGTGTTATCTGCGCCTTGTTTAACATGTTTTGTTGCTTTTTGAGCTGTGAGCATTGCCTTATTAGCTGAGTCCTCAACGCTGTGTGCGCTATGGCTCATATTACTTAGGGCTGAGTTAATAGCATTAACGCGGTTTTGCTGCTTTTCTACATCCTGACTCGTTTGGCTACTTACATGAGGTAAGGAGTAGGTTGCATCAGATAGTGAATGTGTGCTGCTTTTAACCTTCTCTAATAGCTGTGTAAAAGCACGTAATAAAGCATTGTACCTTTGGGCAATGATGTCCATTTCATCGTGAGTACTTGAATTGATCTTCGAGTTTAAATCGCCATTGGCTGCTTGCTCTGCACAAAGAGCAAATTGGGTAATAGTATCAACTACAACAAAGTAAAAGCCGACCATAAGATATAAAGCAAATAGCAAACTGATCACAGAGGCCGCTAATACTAAGTTGCGTATCCACAATTGTGAGGCGTATTTTTTTTCAATAAGACTCTCAAGAGTTGGGATACTTTTTTCAACTAGCGTATTAATACTCGTGTTTACATTGTTAGTGAGCTTCGCAAATTCTGCTTTTGTTAAGGCTATGTTGTCAGGTTCGAGTAATTTTTTTTCTATGGCGTTTTTAAATGTATTGATTGCGCTGTGTAATTGTTTTAGTGGCGCAGATAAGGCTTCGCTCACGGTGCTATCAGCATCGGTTGCTACTTTAAGTGTTTTATATAATTGATTTTCATAAAGGGGTAACGATTTATTTAAGTTAGATAGCGCAATAAAGGTTTCAGGAGTAAATCGATTATTATCGATCACAGTGTTTGCACTTCGTGTTAGTAAGTTAATTTGGACAATTAGCGAGGGTAAAGGCAGTACTAATGAGCGGTTAAGGTAGGAGCTTGCAAGCTGGTTATCTAACGCTAAGTTAGATTCAATAGAAATAAACTCGAGTATATCCTGAGTTTTAGTACTATTGATTTGATAGCCTAACGCACGCGCAACTTGTGGATTTTTATCTGTGTTGCCATCTATTTGGTTACTTAAGATGCGATGGTAACCTTTTAAGCCCTGTTGCTGCATTTGCGAAACACTAATACTGTTACCTAGCAAAGACACTAAAAAAAATAAGCTCAGCGCTAATGGTAATAATAAAATTCCAAACACAACACTAATTTTTGTTTTATATTTTAAATTTGCCATGAGTGTGATGGCGGGGGCTGCTAAGTGTCTTAATCCTGACATAGTTTTCTCTTATAATTGATTTAGGCTACATAGACCGTATAAAGTCTAATTATTATTCAAATATAAGCGTTTACAAATAAAAAAAGCCCTTTCGGGCTCTTTTTCAATTTTTTATTATTAATTTGTGTTTTATACGTAATTAATAACGTTATAAAGTGTACTTATAGCTTAGCAAAAGCGCGCTCTGCCGCTTCAATTGTTGCTTGAACTTCTTGCTCTGTGTGCGCAGCACAAACAAAACCAGCTTCAAACGCTGAAGGTGCTAAATAAACTCCTTCTTCAAGCATTAAGTGGAAGAACTTTTTAAAGCGCTCTAAATCACATTCAGTGGCTTGTTGGTAAGTAGTTACTTTTTCTGCATCAGTAAAGAAAAAGCCATACATGCCGCCAGCGTAGTTAGTCGTTAAGGCAATGCCTGCTTTCTTAGCTGCAGCTTCAAAGCCTTCACAGATCGCTTTACTAATAGCTTCTAATTTTTCGTGAACGCCAGGTGCACTTAGTAACTCAAGTGATTTTAAGCCTGCAGCCATAGCAATTGGGTTTCCTGAAAGTGTACCCGCTTGATAAACTGGGCCTACAGGTGCGATGTAATCCATAATTTCTGTTTTACCACCAAACGCGCCTACTGGCATGCCACCACCAATTACTTTACCTAAACAGGTTAAGTCTGGTTTGATGTTGTAGTAAGCCTGAGCGCCACCAAGGGCTACACGAAAACCTGTCATTACTTCGTCAAAAATAAGCACAGATTGGTACTGATCACAGACTTCACGCAGTCCTTCTAAAAAGCCAGGTACTGGTGGGATACAGTTCATGTTACCTGCAACTGGCTCAACAATAATACACGCGATTTCATCGGCGTATTTAGCAAAAATCGCTTTCACTTCTTCAATATTGTTAAACGATACCGTGAGTGTGTGCTTAGCTAAATCTTCAGGAATGCCCGGAGAGTTAGGTACACCCATAGTTAATGCACCAGAGCCGGCTTTCACTAGCAGTGAATCTGCATGGCCGTGGTAACACCCTTCAAATTTTAAAATTTTGTCACGACCAGTAAAGCCACGGGCTAAGCGAATTGCGCTCATTGTTGCTTCTGTACCTGAGCTTACCATACGTACTTTTTCGATTGATGGTACTAGCTCTTTAACTTTTTCAGCCATTAAAATTTCAGCTTCAGTAGGCGCTCCGTAGCTTAAACCATTTTCTACCGCATCATGCACTGCTTGTTTAATTTCAGGGTGATTGTGGCCCATAATCATTGGACCCCAAGAGCCTACATAATCGATATAACGGTTGCCATCAGCATCAAATGTAAACGCGCCCTGTGCTTTAGTAATAAACAGCGGAGTACCACCTACACCATTAAAAGCACGCACTGGTGAATTTACGCCACCAGGAATAGAGTCTTGAGCTCGTTTAAATAAGTCTTGGCTAATTGTCATGAAAAATCCTATTGTTTTATCACTTTAAAAATAAGAGCTTAGCTATCGCGTTTGCGGCTAAACCAAGGAACGTCTACTTCATACTGCTCAACTTTGTTTTCTACGCCGAGGGTTAAAGCAAACAGTGCCATACGAATAAGAACGCCATTTTGTACTTGGCGGAATATTGCTAGATTGTCGTTAGCATTTAAGTCGTTATCAAGTTCGTTTGCCTCTAAACGGCTATCGCGAGGAAGCGGGTGCATTAATACTGAATTAGGTTTGCAATGGCTATTGTAAATAGACTGGCTAATTCTAAATCCACCACGGTACTTGTTGGCTTCCTCTTGCGACGGAAAACGCTCTTCTTGGATACGTGTTTGATAAACAATATCGGCTGCTAAGTTACCTTCCATTTTATCAACTAGTTCAATTTTATGTCCTGCATTTTCAACGGCAGATAAAATTGAGTCAGGCATTTGCAAGCCATTAGGGGCAACCATTGAAAAGCGAATATTTTTGTAATGACATAATAGCTTTGATAGCGAGTGAACGGTTCGGCCATATTTTAAATCGCCGACTAGCGCAATGTGCATACCATCAATATTTTGATCGAAGCGGTTAAGCTCTCGCTCAATAGTTAATAAATCAAGCAGCGCTTGAGTAGGGTGCTCATTGGGTCCATCGCCACCATTTATTACTGGTACGCTGCAACCTGTTGCAAATTCAGCTACCGAACCTGAGTCTGGATGGCGCATTGCAACCGCATCAGCATAGGCTGAAATAACACGTGCGGTATCATATAGAGACTCGCCCTTTGCAAGCGCAGAGCTTTGCATACCGGTGGTTTCACGAACCAGTCCACCGAGTAAGTTAAACGCAGTGCCAAAACTAACACGAGTACGCGTACTAGGTTCAAAAAATAGATTCGCTAAAATAGCGCCTTCAAGCACATTGGTACGCTTTTGTTTTTTTGCGTATGGCTCCATTTTTTTTGCTACAGCAAATATGCGTTCAATACAGTCTCGATCGAGTTGATTAACAGAGAGTATATTTTCACCTTGGAAACTGAACATGGGGTTATTCCTAGTTATTCAAAAAGGCGCGATAATCCATAAAGGAGCACGCAATCGCGCGTATTATACAAACTTAGTTTGCGACTTGGCAGTGTAATTTATAATCCTGTATTTAAAAGCTTGGCTTAATAATGGCTAAAGCAACTATAACGAGTAACGCTAAAACAGGTAGCTCGTTGAAAATTCGGTAAAACCGATCGCTTTTTGTATTTCTATCGTGTTTAAAATCAGCTAATAATTTGAAACAGTAGCCATGATAAATATATAAAATGATTACCAGCACTAGTTTATAATGCAGCCACATACTGTAACGAAACCATTCGCGGCCGTATTCAACAATAGTTAATACGCCAAACACTGCGGTAAGCACAGCAAAGGGGGTAACAAAATAAAGCAGCCGACGTTCCATTACTTTTAGCATTGAGTTACACGATTTTTCTTCACTCATAGCGTGATAAACAAAAAGTCGAGGTAGGTAAAAAATACCGGCAAACCAAGCAATCATAAAAAATACGTGCAAGGTTTTGTAAATTAATAATGCGCTCATACTGTTCTCATTATTGTTAAAGTAAACTGTTACGTATGGTTAGAATATGATGGATTTGATCCCACCTTAGTAATCCCATAATTTGTTGATTATCTAATAAGTTATATACATAAAGTGCACCACTGCGTTTATCATTTAAAATTTCAAAGGCATCTGCAAGAGTGGCCTGGCTGCTGATACCTTGTAAGCTAATGTACTTTATATTGACCGCCTGATCAGACATTAAACTTAAGTCATATTCAGCTAGGCGATAACCATTTTCCTCGTCAAACACAATTAACGGTGTTTGGCTGTCCATGGCATCTAGACTGTTTTTTATTTGCTCTTTATCGTCAGAGTAGAGCAGTTTAAAGTCTTCATCCATGTCATCCATCACCCCTACTTTTTGTAGGGCTTCAGTGGCGGGAGATACATGGTAAGGTAATCCCTGAAAGTCTAATTGCTGTAAAAATATAGAGCGGTTACCAAACACCTGCAAAGCTGTAACGTAGGCGGTGGTAATGACGATCATCGCCGGTACAATAATTTCAGGTGAAGAGGTCAGCTCCATCACGGTAGTTAGTGCCGCTAAGGGAGAGTGCAATGTGGCAGCTAGTAAGCCTGCCATGCCGAGCACCCCATAAGTACCAGCTATGTCAGTTCCTGGGCTAATAAACTGGGCAAAAAATGCCATTAAAGTGCCGGTTAAAACGCCAAGTCCAATAACCGGACCAATTAACCCACCAGGAATACCTAAGCCAATAGCAAACAAGGTGGCTAATAACTTAGCAATTAAAATAGTGGTAAGTAGTTGCATGTTTTCAGGTGACTCTACAGCAATGGTTATCGCACTCATCCCTGAGCCCATAGCTTGTGGAACTGCATAGGCAATTAAGCTGGCAATACACCCTGCAATTATTAAACGAGGAAACATACTTAGTGGTTTAAAGGTTTTAATAATCAGCATTAAGTTTTGATTAAAAGCATAAGCCACCGCACCCAGCCCCATGCCGCACAAAATTAAATAGGGGTAATGCCACCCACTTAAGGGGGCAATGCTTATTAGCGCAAGTTCTGAGCCTTCACCAAATACAAATTGAGTGGCTAATGCACCAGTAACGGCTGCGAGCATTATCGGCACAAAAATATGCACTTTGTATTCTCTGAGCACCACTTCCATTACAAAAATAACCGCAGCAAGCGGGGTATTGAACGACGCAGCAATTCCCGCGGCAACGCCACATCCACTGAGGGTACGCATAGCGTTGTGAGGTAAGTGTAATTTATTCGCTAATATGCTTGCCCCAGCAGCCCCCATGTGAACTGATGGGCCTTCGCGACCAACAGAAAAACCGCTGATCAGCGCCAGTGCACCACCAACAAACTGATTAACCGTGTTATACAGTGGCATTTGCCCGTAATGGCGCTTGATTCTGTGTATTACAAAAGGAATACCTAAGCGGTAATGTTTAAAGCCAGTGAAAGCCGCAAATGTAGCTATTAATAACGCTGCAACTAAAGGCATTAATACCCGCTCTAAAGTGGGTAGGGTGGTAAAATCGTCAGGGGTTTCTAGAAATAAACTTTGGAAAAATAAAATGGTTAAGCGGAACAGTATAATAAAAAATGCAGCAATTAATCCGGCACTTACGCCTAATAAGCATAATTGTACGGATGTTTTTGGTTTTGCTAATCGACGTCTCAGTCGCTCAAGCCACATGCTTTATTTCCCCGTAGCATTTTTAGGCGTCAAGTTTATCAAAATAGTCTAGGGAAGTCCTTGAGATTTTTAACAACAGATTAATTTAAATTTAATTTATACTGCACCTATTCACAGAGTGAGCTAAACAAGCCATGTTAGCATTGGAGCGTAGAAGCAGGATTAACTATACTTGATTAAAACACTCAGGTATTAGATAATCTCGCGCATTAGTATTAAGGTATTGAGGGTTATAAGATGTCTGAAGAATTACCCATTAAGTTTAGCGACGCAGCCGCTGTGCGTGTTAAACAGTTAATCGACGAAGAAGAAAACCCAGATCTAAAACTGCGTGTTTATGTCACAGGCGGTGGGTGTTCAGGTTTTCAATACGGCTTTACTTTTGATGAAAAAGCGAATCCTGGCGATTTAGAAATTGTTAAAAATGGGGTTACCTTAGTCATTGACCCTATGAGTATCCAGTATTTAGTTGATGGCGAAGTTGACTACACCGAAGGATTAGAGGGGGCACGCTTTTTTGTCTCTAACCCTAATGCCACAACAACGTGTGGCTGTGGTGCTAGTTTTAGCGTATAAAAATATCGTTATCCAAAAAAACCGCTTAATAAGCGGTTTTTTTATGTGCTTAAAAAATCATAACTCAGTTGGGCTGTACTCTGTTATTTGCATCATTAACACAAAAAAGCCAAGCACAAACGCAGAGAAGACTAAAATATAGATAAAGCCTTTTTTACCCTGCTTTAATGGAATAGCATAATGGCGTAAAAAAAAGTACCAACCTAAGCACAAAATAATAGGTAGTAAAAAGAGTAGTCTAAACATGATTTGATCTCTATAAGCTAGGGTCAATAGACCTTAATAATAAACAGCTTATATTTAAATGAAACAAAAAAGTTATAAAATATTTAACCTTATTCAGACTTAGTAAATATTTGTTGTTAAACTTTAATCGTAGAATTACTAATTAATCATTCAGATCAACGGTGAATGGTATATAATGTATCCAAGAATGAAACGGGCAAGGTTTCATTTTTCACAATAATAAAGAGTTAGTACATATTTGAGTTTTGTTGATTGAATTGTAAGCGTTTACACTGCGCCTTAGTTAGTGGCAGTGAGTTTTCAGTGTTGATCACAATGAGCACTTGGCAATATGTACAGTTAAACAACGAGTAGGAGTTGTATATGATGGGTAAAACCGTATCTTCGGAAGAAAATGCAAAGTTAACAAAGTGGCTTAAAACTAAGCGCCATGAAAAAGGCTACACAATGCGCAGCCTAGCGCAAATTTTGGGTACGCCACATTCTTTTATTGGCAAAATCGAAAATCAAGAGCGTCGCTTAGATGTGATTGAGTTTGTTCGCTACTGTAATGCATTAGAAGTCGACCCGTATGAAGCATTAAGCTTAATTAAAGCTGACTAACGCTGTTAGGCTGTAATCGTAAAGTTAAATCTAACGTCTACAGCCAATACTAATGCAGGGATGCATTAGGTGTTACCTACTATGATAATTTTGCTCTAATGCATATAGTTTGTGCCTAATTAGATATAAAAATATTAATGAAGGTAAAACCATAAGTGCTGTTAAAACAAAAAATAATGACCAATTCCCCATTAGCCAATCATCGATAACTACGCCACTATAACTCGATAATAACGTACGTCCTAAATTACCCAATGATGCTAATAGCGCATAATGGGTGGCGCTAAATGCTCTGTCACACAGCATAGATATAAAGGCAACCATCGCCACTAAAGACCAGGCTTGGGTAAAACCATCAACTACAATCGCCATTGCATATAAGTGTTCTTGTGGCCCTGCTAAGGCAATCCAAGAAAACATTAAGTTAGATGCAGCCATGGCGATGCCACTAATAAATAAGCCTTTTACTATGCCATATTTGTGGTTAAAAATACTGCCTAAAAAGGCAAATACGATAGTGATTAAACCCGTGCCTAGCTTGGAGTAATTTGCTATTTGGGTATTACTAAAGCCCACTTCCTTATAAAATACAATCGACATTCGTGCTAAAAATGCTTCACCAATTTTAAATAAGAAAATAAACGCCAGCAGTGCTAGTGCAGTTTTAACCCCATTTTTAGCAAAAAAGGTTTTAAATGGGTCAACCACGGTGACACCCAGCCATGCGAGTATTTTCGTTAGTGGTGTTTGTTTGCTTGCCGCAAGCTTTTCAAGATAAACACGCTCTAGCTCGGCATGAACAGCTTCACGGTTTGATTTTGGTTCTTTAGCCCAAAACACACAGCTAATTAATAACAGCATAATCGCAGATAAAAAATAATAGACCTGCGGCCAGTCTATGTTTGGCATATCAGCCATATAAAAGGGCACAGCCCCTAATAAAGCATAACCTGTCCACCAACCTGATGTAGCCATTGCGGCGGCTGCGGTGGCTTTGTGAGATTCATTTTCACTAAGAGTGTCTATTCGAAAAGCATCTATAGCAATATCTTGCGTTGCAGAGGCTATGGCGATCAGCAAGCAAAGTGCGGCGGCAATCGCTAGGTTTGCTTTTAGATCAAGCCCTGCAAGTAGTAACGTGCCAAGCAAAATAAAGCTTTGGCAAAACAGGATCCAACTACGGCGCTGACCAAGCCAGTTGTACAAAAAGGGCAGTTTAGTGCGGTCTATTAAAGGCGACCATAAAAAATTGATACTGTAGGCACCAAACACAATGCCAAATAAGCCTATCATGCTGCGACTCAAACCTTCATCTTTAAGCCAAGCCGACATTACCGAGCCAATTAACACCCACGGAAAACCACTGCTCATTCCAAATATAAAAACATTAATTAAACGTTTATCTTTAAAATAAGAAAAATATTCGCGAACAGAAAGTGTGCTATTCATAGGGGCTCATTGGCTCATAGAAAGAGCAGCCAAAGCTGCTCTGATAAAAAGTTATAAAGGAACTTGTTCAAGCACCTTGATATTTAATATAACAACCGGTTTTTCAGGGACAAAGTTGTAGCCAATTTTGTCATTAAAACCCGTTTTTACAGCCATGATTTTATCGAGCGTCTCATAACCTTCCATAACACTGCCAAACACGGCAAATCCCCAATCACGTCCAGGGTTTAAATGGTCATTGTCATCCATATTAAAAAAGAACTGACGCGTTCCTGAGTGTGGTTCTCGATCTTGATAGGCCATAGCAATGCTATACATATCGTTAGTTAAGCCGTTACCGCTTTCATTAAAAATAGGGTCGTTTTCATGCAGGCCATCGTAATCTTTATCATAACCACCGCCTTGAATTACAAAATCACGATCATTTTCTACATCGCGTTCTACACGATGAAACACACTGCCTTGATAGCTTTTATCAGACACATAAGTCAAAAAGTTATTGACCGTAATAGGGGCTCTTGAGCGGTCTAGCTCAACCACAATACTGCCCAACGATGTCACAATTTCTACTCGAGGGAAAATATTATCTTTTTGCACAAAGCGGCCTTCTTGTGCCGCTAAACTATTTACGCTAAAAAATAAGCTTACGCAGATTAAAAAAAGTTGCTTCATTATTAACCTTCTAAAAATGCAATTAATTCAGGGTCAGATACAATGCGGGTAATTAACTGCTCAGTCAACTTATTGAGCTGACCTTCAATTTTTGCCCTATCATGACCAAGTGGTCCAGATAAATTAGCATTACCGCTATAACGCTTACTGAAATTACTTGTAGGGCGAATCACTCGTACTTCAAATTCAATCTTGGCATCACTGGTATGGCTCATTAGCTTTTCTGTAACCACAGCTTGCAGTGCATGAATATCTAACTCAAAGCGCAATTGCGCTAAATTAGAAATGCTAGCGCCATTGCGACTAAGCGCACTGTCTAGCGCACTTTTAACTGACTCAGTAATACCCGTGCTGGCAATGGTTTTTGTTTTGCTTGATTCAATAAGCTTTAAGGTTGCACTGTCACCACGTAAATCAATCACGCTGGTGTTTAAGCTGTTATTGATTGAGCTTATTTGTCCACTTTTATACACAGGGTTGAGAATAAGCTGATTAGGCTGATTGGCACATCCCGAAAAAACCACTAAAGTACAACAGCTCAATAATATCTTTATGAGTTTCATTTATAACGTTCCACTATTTTTAGTTGCGCTGAGTACCACAAACTTTTTATTAGAGCCTAATAAAGTACAGTTACCAAACATACGGTTTAGTTTGTCATGATAATCTAAATGACGATTGCCAATAATACGCAGCTCGCCACCTTCTTTTAATGTGTCTTTTGCTTGTTTAAACATTTGCCACGCGATGTGGTCGGTAACCGCTTGTGCTTGGTGAAATGGCGGATTACACAATACAATATCGGCACTTTCACGTTCAAAGTCGGTTAAACAATCATTCTCTATAAAGGTACATTGTTCAAACTTGTCTTCCATGTTTAATTCAATGTTGAGTCGAGCTGATTCAACCGCCATATACGACTCATCAACAAAGCTAATACTAGCATTAGGGCAGCGCGCTAATGTCATTAAGCCAACCACGCCATTACCACAGCCTAAATCTATAATATTTTTGGCTTTATTTGTTTGTGGCAAATAATTAAAAAAGAAGCGCGCACCTATATCAAGTGAATCACGCGAAAACACATTGGCATGATTGCTTATTGTAAAATCAGTGCCTTCAAGTGGCCAGCTGACTGGGAAATCTGCGCCTTTATAACCGCCAGCGGCTTGGCTAATAATTAAACGTGATTTTTTTACTGCAAGACTTGTTTTCGTCTCACCAATAAAGTTTTCAAATGCTTTAATAGTAGAGTTATGCACGTCTTTAGTTTTTGCAGCACCAATAACTGGCGTATCTGGCGCGAGCACCTCGCTTAATTCAGATAGCTGATATTGTAAAAAAGCCAACGTGCGTGGTACTTTTACCAACACTAGGTCTACTTGCTCAGGTAGAGCCGATAAACTATCAAGCTGGCTAAACGCAGTCGTCGCGATTTTGTTTTCCGCTAAGTTATAAGCAGCCGCCTGATGGCTAATATATGAGTCGTTTACTGAACAAACTGTTAATTGTTGCTTGCTAAAGTAACAGCTAAGTGCACCAAAACTGTCGTTTAAGATCAGTAACGAGCGACAATCAGGGTAGTGTTCATTAACATAGTCAATAAGGTATTCGTCTGCTGAATCCCACGCTTGTAAGCTGCGGTTTTTTTGATCCAAAGGAAAGCGTTCAAGAGTAAAAGTGTTATCGCCGAGCGTAGCTTGCGTAGTCATAATAGTTTAATGATCGGTAATCAAATGATAGGTAAATTCTAACATGCAACCGCCAAACGCCAACCCCCAACTGTTACCAAATGGCTTTTCTTATCAAAGTAAGGTACTTAGCGCACAAAAAAGCCTCGATTTATTTTATTATTTGCAGCAAAACCTAAATTGGCAACAGCCAAACATTACAGTGTTTGGTAAAACGGGGCCAATACCTAGGCTACAATGTTTTATCAGCGAAGAAAATCTTGAGTACGGTTATTCTGGGCATAAACTCGACTTAGAGCCTTGGCCAGACGTATTACTTGCCATGCGAACACGTTTAGAAAATCACCTACAGCAACCATTTAACTCAATTTTGGTTAATTATTATCGGGATGGCCACGATTGTATGGGTTGGCATAGCGATGACGAGGCTGAGCTAGGGCCTGAGCCTACCATAGCGTGTGTGTCGCTTGGTGCAGAGCGGTTATTTAAACTTAAACACAAAGTAAGCAACAGCATTACTAACATCAAATTACAAAGTGGTAGTTGTTTAATAATGAGCGGACAGAGCCAACAAAATTACCAGCATGCGCTACCAAAACAAACAACACTTAAACACCCGCGGATCAGTTTAACGTTTCGCTACATTAGTTAAATAGCATTAGCCATGGTGTAGCCGCAGTTGTTATAGTAACTATATAACTGAATTTTGAGGGTGGTTTTTATGTCAATGCAACAACAAATACGTGACAAGCTAGCAAATGCTATTGCGTGTAAGCATTTAAATGTTATTAACGAAAGCCATATGCACAGTGCGGGGACTGAATCTCACTTTAAAGTGATTGTAGTCAGTGAAGAATTCGCTGGTAAGCGATTATTGCAGCGTCATCGTGAAATTAATGAAATTTTAAAAGATGAGCTGGCAAATCATATTCATGCGCTTGCTATGCACACTTATACTCCTGAGGAATTTACCGAGCACGACGGCGAAGCGCCGCAGTCACCTAATTGCATGGGCGGCTCAAAAGTTGGATAACAGGTAATAGTGGATTGGTTTGAGCAGTGAGTAACTGATCAGATCAGTTTTTTTTGTTTTAGCCTTTAAACTAGCGCTAATTTTTATTGTAAAAGATATAGGATGATCAATGGTCATTAAGCCTAAAATTCGCGGATTTATCTGCACCAATGCACACCCAGTTGGCTGTGCAGAGCATGTTCAAGAACAAATTAATTATGTTAAGCAGCAAGGAGCATTAAAAAATGCGCCTAAAAATGTATTAGTTATTGGTGCGTCTACAGGTTATGGCCTTGCATCTCGCATTACCGCTGCATTTGGTGGTGGCGCTAAAACATTGGGTGTGTTCTTTGAAAAAGAAGGCACTGAACGTAAAACAGGCTCTGCGGGTTGGTACAACACGGCGGCATTTCAAACAGCCGCTGAAGCTGAAGGCTTATGGTCTAAAAATATTAATGGTGATGCGTTTTCTAACGAAATCAAACAAAAAACAATCGACACCATTAAAGCTGAATTAGGTAAAGTTGACTGTATTATTTACAGCTTAGCATCACCTCGTCGTACTGATCCAAATACAGGGGAAGTGTTTTCTTCAACACTTAAGCCAATTGGTAATGCAGTAACCACTAAAAACTTAAATACGTCAAAGCGTGAAATTGATGAAGTAACTGTTGAAGCAGCAAACCAAGACGATATCGACAACACCATTAAAGTAATGGGTGGCGAAGACTGGGAAATGTGGATTGACGCCCTTAAAGACGCTGATGTACTAGCAGATAACTTTAAAACAACGGCTTACACATACATTGGTAAAGAACTAACTTGGCCAATATATGGACATGCAACCATAGGTAAGGCAAAAGAAGACCTAGACCGTGCCACTGGAGCTATTAAAGCCGCTACCCAAGATTTAAATGGCGAAGCTTACGTTTCTTCACTTAATGCGGTTGTTACCCAAGCAAGCTCGGCAATCCCAATAATGCCGCTTTACATTTCGGCACTATTTAAAGTGATGAAGGCTGATGGCACTTACGAGGGCACAATTGAGCAAATTCATGCGTTATTTAATGAAAACCTATACGGTGATTCACCACGTTTTGATGAGGGCGGACATTTATTCCAAAACTACAAAGAGCTGGAAGATGACGTTCAAGCACGTGTTCAAACTATTTGGGATAGTGTAGACACAAGTTCAATTGATGAGTTAACGGATTACGTGGGCTACCATAATGAGTTTTTACGCTTGTTTGGTTTTGGCATTGATACGGTTGATTACGAGCAAGATGTTAATCCTGTTGCGCCAATTGCAAATATGATTGATTAATCTGTCGCTAGTAATCCGATTTTGAAAAAGTCGCCTAGTGCGACTTTTTTGTTTTTTTAGCCTTGATTTGAAAAAAATTTTGCTATTTGTTGGTTTATTTACCACTTTGGTCTAGCTTGTATTTTATTAATTATGAATTACAAAACTAAATAAACGTTTCTCTCGTATAATTTTCATAAATACACTCGCATAGTCAGTCACAATAATGTTAAAATCAAAGCAATATGTGAGGAGTTTTACTGCGCTGCTTGTTTGGTATCTATAGCGAGTCATTTTATAGCTTGCAATAATACAAATAGCGGCGTGGTTGGTACGATTTTTCAGTTTCTTTCCGTTAATGTAGTGCAAGTGCGTATGATCAATATAAAAAAAGGTCTGGATTTACCCTTAGAGGGCGCACCTCAGCAAGTTATTCATGATGGTTCTGCCGTCAAACGTGTAGCTGTGCTAGGTGAAGAGTTTATCGGTATGCGTCCAACCATGCATGTTCGTGTGGATGACCAAGTCAAAAAAGGCCAGGTACTTTTTGAAGATAAAAAGAACCCAGGCGTATTATTTACTGCACCAGCTTCTGGTACAGTAAAAGAAATTAATCGCGGTGCTAAACGTGTTCTGCAATCTGTTGTTATTGAAGTAAACGGCAGTGAGCAAATCACCTTTGGTTCTTTCTCGGAAACTGAGCTTAACAGCTTAGACCGTGAAAAAGCTAAAGAAGTACTAGTTCAATCGGGTCAATGGACAGCACTTCGTGCTCGCCCATTTAGTAAAATAGCGGCATTGGATGCAAATCCTAGCTCTATTTTTGTGACAGCTATCGATACCAATCCACTTGCTGCAGATCCTGCAGTAGTTATTGCTGAAAATGCGAAAGCGTTTGAAGCAGGTTTGGCTGTTGTGTCACGTTTAACCGATGGCAAAGTATTTGTTTGTAAGCAAGCAGGCAGTCAAGTTCCTAGTTCACCTATTGCTCAAGTAGAAGTACATGAGTTTGGTGGCGTGCACCCAGCTGGCCTTGTTGGCACACATATCCATCACCTTGACCCAGTATCTGCTAGTAAGCAAGTTTGGCACATTGGTTACCAAGACGTTATTGCGTATGGTCACCTTTTCCTTACTGGTGAAATTTACACAGACCGTGTGATTTCGCTTGCAGGTCCGCGTGTTAAGAATCCTCGTTTAGTGAAAACACAATTAGGTGCTTCATTAGATGACTTAGTAGCAGGTGAATTAGAAGACGGTGATAACCGTGTTATTTCTGGTTCTGTACTTGCAGGTGCTACGTCGTCTGGTGTTCATGCATTCTTAGGCCGTTACCACGTTCAAGTATCTGTATTACTTGAAGGTCGCGAAAAAGAATTGTTTGGCTGGATTGCACCAGGTAGTGATAAATTCTCTGTAACGCGTACATTCTTGTCTCACCTTACACCGAGTCGTTTATTTAAAATGACAACGTCTACGGGCGGTTCAAAACGTGCCATGGTTCCACTTGGAAGCTATGAGCGTGTTATGCCACTTGATATTTTGCCAACGCTTTTATTACGTGACTTATTGTCTCGTGATTTAGACAGTGCAATTTCATTAGGTGCGCTTGAATTAGATGAAGAAGATTTAGCGTTATGCACCTTCGTTTGTCCTGGCAAATACGAGTACGGCGCTGCCCTACGCGATTGCTTAACTACGATCGAGAAGGAAGGCTAAAATGGGCTTAAAAACTTTCTTAGAAGATATCGAACCACATTTTGAACCAGGTGGTAAGCATGAGAAATGGTACGCGCTGTATGAAGCTGCTGCGACTATTTTTTACACGCCAGGTTACGTAAATAAAGGTTCAACTCACGTTCGTGATAACATCGACCTAAAACGCATGATGATTTTAGTGTGGATGGCGACGTTCCCTGCCATGTTCTTTGGTATGTTCAATATTGGCCATCAAGCTGCAATTGCACTTGGTAATGGCTTTGAGCTAGCGAATATTTGGCAAGTAGGTTTATTCCAGTTACTTGGCGGTGAATTAACCGTTGATGCAGGCTGGGGGGCGAAAATGTTCTACGGAGCCTGTTTCTTCCTACCTATTTATGCAACTACCTTTATTGTTGGTGGTTTCTGGGAAGTGTTATTTGCTTCTGTGCGTAAGCATGAAGTTAATGAAGGTTTCTTTGTAACTTCTGTATTGTTCGCATTAATTCTGCCTGCAACGATTCCTTTATGGCAAGTTGCGCTAGGTATTACTTTTGGTGTAGTTATCGCAAAAGAAATATTTGGTGGTACAGGCCGTAACTTCTTAAACCCTGCGCTTGCTGGTCGTGCGTTTTTATTCTTCGCATACCCTGCACAAATTTCAGGTGACACAGTATGGACTGCCGTAGATTCATTCTCTGGCGCGACTATGCTTGGTCAAGCGTTTGCTGGTACGTTAAATTACGCGACTGATATTGAGCTTTGGTGGAATGCGTTTTACGGATTCATTCAAGGTTCTATGGGCGAAACGTCTACACTAGCTGTACTTATTGGTGGTTTATTCCTAATCTACGTGCGCATAGCGTCTTGGCGTATCGTGCTAGGTGTATTCCTAGGTATGGTAGTAACTTCATCAATACTTAACACCATTGGTTCTGAAACCAATGCAATGTTTGCTATGCCTTGGTACTGGCACATGGTATTAGGTGGTTTTGCATTCGGTATGTTCTTTATGGCAACTGACCCTGTATCTGCTGCATTTACTGATAAAGGTAAATTAGCATACGGTGCGCTTATTGGCTTTATGGTTATCATGATCCGTGTTGTTAACCCTGCATACCCAGAGGGCATCATGCTAGCAATCTTATTTGCTAACTTGTTTGCACCTTTATTCGATCACTTTGTAGTGCAAGCTAATATCAAGCGGAGGTTGGCACGTAATGTCTAGTAATAACGAATCAATTGGCAAAACGCTAGCTGTTGTTGTCTCATTATGTTTAGTGTGTGCAGTTATTGTATCGCTAACATCTGTACAACTACGCCCTCTGCAAAAAGCAAATAAAGCAAAAGATATTCAAAGCAATATTTTAGCTGCTGCTGGTATTGGCAAAGTTGATAACGTTGCAGAAACGTTTGAAGCTAAAATCGAAACCCGCTTTGTTGATATGCAAAGTGGTGAGTTTGCTGAGCCGGTAGAAGATTTTGACTTTGAAAAAAGCAAATACGATGCTGATTTAAGTAAATCTTTAAAAGAGAATGGTATTAAAGACATCGCCGGTATTCAACGTATTACCAAGCGTGCGCCTGTTTATATCTCTAAAAAAGACGATGGCTCTACTGATGCAATCATCCTTCCTATTCAGGGTTATGGTTTATGGGGTTTAATGTACGGTTTTATCTCGCTTGAAAGCGATGGCGAAACTATTAAAGACATCATTTTCTACAAACATAACGAAACACCTGGTCTAGGTGGTGAAATTCAAAACCCACAGTGGACTGCAACGTGGGAAGGTAAAGAGTTACCAATCCAAATCGTTAAAGGGACTGCAGCCGGTGATGAGCATAAGATCGATGGTCTTTCAGGTGCTACATTAACGTCTAATGGTGTTGACCATGCAGTTGATTTTTGGACTGGCGAAAATGGCTTTGGCCCTTTCCTTGCGAAAGTACGTAAAGGAGCATTGAACTAATGGCTGATACTAAAGAAATGAAGGCGGTCCTATTTGGTCCAGTTTTCGCTAACAACCCAATCGCATTACAAGTACTTGGTATTTGTTCTGCGCTAGCGGTAACGTCTAGCTTAAAAAATGCATTAATCATGTCAATTGCATTGACCTTGGTAACTGCATTCTCTAGCCTTTTTATCTCGACTATTCGTAACCATATCCCATCATCAGTACGTATCATCGTACAGATGACGATTATTGCATCATTAGTAATCGTGGTTGACCAAGTACTACAAGCTTTCTCTTACGCTACGGCAAAAGAGTTATCAGTATTCGTTGGTCTAATCATTACTAACTGTATCGTAATGGGTCGTGCTGAAGCTTATGCAATGAAGTCGCCGCCATTAATGTCTTTCCTTGATGGTATAGGTAATGGCTTAGGTTACTCTGTAGTGCTACTTACTGTTGGCTTTATTCGTGAGTTATTCGGTAAAGGTTCACTATTCGGTGTTGATATTATTCCATTAGTACAAAATGGTGGTTGGTACCAACCTATGGGTCTATTGATCTTACCACCGAGTGCATTCTTCATCATTGGTTTATTCATTTGGGTACTTCGTACTTATAAGAAAGACCAAGTAGAAGCTAAAGCGTAAGGGGCGATAAGTGGAACATTATATTAGTTTATTTGTAAAAGCCGTTTTTATTGAAAACTTAGCGTTAGCATTCTTCCTAGGTATGTGTACTTTCTTAGCCGTGTCTAAAAAAGTAACTACATCAATTGGCCTAGGTGTAGCGGTTATTGTTGTATTAGGTATTTCAGTACCGGTTAACAACTTGGTTTACCATGCGGTATTAGCACCAGGTTCACTAGAGTGGCTTGGTTACCCAGAAGCAGATCTTAGCTTTTTACGTTTCTTAACTTTCATTGGTGTTATTGCAGCACTAGTGCAAATTCTTGAAATGGCATTAGATAAGTTCTTCCCACCGCTTTACAACGCATTAGGTATTTTCTTACCACTAATCACAGTTAACTGTGCGATTTTTGGTGCGGTAGCCTTCATGGTTGAGCGTAACTATAACTTCGGCGAGTCTGTTGTTTATGGTATTGGCGCTGGTGTGGGTTGGGCGCTTGCAATTACATTACTTGCAGGTATCCGTGAGAAAATGAAGTATTCAGACGTACCAGATGGTTTACGTGGTTTAGGTATTACCTTCATCACTGTTGGCTTGATGGGTCTTGGCTTTATGTCATTCTCTGGTATTTCACTGTAATAATAGCGAGGTCAATCATGGATATTTTCTTAGGCGTTGGTGTTTTTATCGCTATCGTTGTAATACTAGTTTTAATCATCATTGGTGCTAAATCTAAGCTAGTTGCAAGCGGTGATATCATCATCGGCATTAATGGCGACGCAGACAAAGCCATTAAAACATCAGCAGGTAGTAAGCTATTAGGTGCACTATCTGAGTCAGGTATTTTCGTATCTTCTGCATGTGGTGGCGGTGGCTCTTGTGGCCAGTGTCGCGTACACATTAAAGAAGGCGGCGGTGATATTCTGCCAACTGAACTTGACCACATCTCTAAAGGTGAAGCACGTGAAGGTTGTCGCCTAGCGTGTCAGGTTAATGTTAAAAACGACATGGAAATTGAACTTGAAGAGTCAATTTTCGGTGTTAAAAAATGGGATTGTGAAGTTATCTCTAACGATAACAAAGCGACGTTCATTAAAGAACTTAAGCTACAAATTCCTGATGGCGAGTCAGTGCCGTTCCGTGCGGGTGGTTACATCCAGATCGAAGCGCCAGCTCACCATGTTAAATATGCAGATTTCGATATTCCTGAAGAGTATCGTGGCGATTGGAACCATTTTGGTTTCTTCGATCTGGAGTCAAAAGTAGACGAAGAAACAATTCGTGCTTACTCAATGGCTAACTATCCAGAAGAAGAAGGCATCATCATGCTTAACGTGCGTATCGCTACGCCGCCGCCAAGAAACCTAAGCCTACCATGTGGTAAAATGTCTTCGTACATTTGGTCACTTAAAGAAGGCGATAAAGTAACTATTTCTGGTCCATTTGGTGAGTTCTTCGCTAAAGACACAGACGCTGAAATGGTATTCGTAGGTGGTGGTGCAGGTATGGCACCAATGCGTTCACATATCTTTGACCAACTTAAGCGTTTAAACTCTAAACGTAAAATTAGTTTCTGGTATGGTGCGCGTTCTAAACGTGAAATGTTCTATGTTGAAGATTTTGACGGCCTAGCTGAGCAAAACGAAAACTTCGTTTGGCACACAGCGCTTTCAGATCCGCAACCAGAAGATAACTGGGAAGGCTACACAGGCTTTATCCATAACGTGTTATTTGAGAACTATCTTAAAGATCACGAAGCGCCTGAAGATTGTGAGTTCTACATGTGTGGTCCTCCAATGATGAATGCGGCTGTTATCACTATGCTTAAAGACTTAGGTGTTGAAGAAGAAAACATCTTACTAGATGATTTCGGTGGCTAATACCCAAACTGATTAAATTTAGTTAAAATACCAGCCTCGTCGCATTTTATGTGACGAGGCTTTTTTATATTAATTTTTAACCTATTAAGTAGGGTTGTTATGAACAAAGTAAATACTCCCCAGGGCATAATCGCCTTATTTATAATCACGCTGACTTTACTATTATCTGGATGTGGAAAATCAGTCCCAGAGGAAACCTACTTAGAAGGTAAAACGATGGGTACAACTTACCACATTAAGTTTTACGCTGAGCAAGTTGACCCTCAAGCAGTACAAGCAGAAATCGATGCGGTTTTAGTTGATATCAACCAGTCTATGTCGACCTATATCGAAGAGTCAGAAATAAACACCTTTAACCGTTTAGATGCCAACGAAGTAATGCCAATCAGTGATGACTTCAGGGCAGTTATTAGTGAATCTATGCGTATAGGTAATTCAACTAAGACCCTAGATGTGACTATGGGACCGTTGATAGATTTATGGGGGTTTGGCCCAGATAAAAAACCAACAAAGCGCCCAACGAATGAAGCTCTGGCAAATATGATCAATAACATTGGTATAGATAAGCTGGTCCTTAACGAGCAAGGCTTAGCAAAAACGATGGCTGATTTAGAGTTGTCGTTTTCAGCTACAGCAAAAGGATATGGTATTGATAAAGTGGCTGAGCTATTACAAAGCAAAGGCATTACAGATTACATGGTTGAGATTGGCGGGGAGTTACGTATTGCTGGTACAAAACCAGACAATCAAGCATGGCGAATAGCAATTGAACAACCTGATGCAAACCCAGGTGAGCGAAAAGTACACCGTGTACTTGCACCAGGTAATAACGGTATTGCCACTTCAGGTGATTATCGAATCTTTTATACTATGGATGGCGAAACCTATACTCATCTTATTGATCCTATGACAGGGATGCCAATTAAGCATGACTTAGTTTCTGTTACAGTTTTACACCCTAGCGCTATGACGGCCGACGGTTTAGCGACTGCTTTAACGGTTATGGGTATGGAAAAAGCACAACGTTATGCGCAGCAGCATGATTTGCCAGTGTATTTAATTGCTAAATCGCCTGATGGTTTAGTCACTTATTCAAGTCCTGCGTTTAAGCCTTATTTATAGTCTTTAGGTTTATATCCTTAGCATGAGGGTATATAATGTAAGGAGCTCAAATACGCTATTTGAGCTCATTTTATTGCTGAACAATAGGGGCTAAGCAATGTCACTTTTTTTTCTAACCTTTGGCTTACTTATTTTAATTGTCGCTGCGATGGCGATAGGCATGATAGTTCAAAGAAAATCGATGGCGAGTAGCTGCGGAGGCCTAGGCTCTGTAGGTATTGATAAAGCATGTGATTGCGATGATCCATGTGATAAACGCAAAAAGCGTCTAGCCAAAGAGCAAGTATGGAAAGAAAACCAAATTCTTTAAATAGATTTATTTCTGTTTAAACAAAAAACCTCTCGTAGCTCACTACGGGAGGTTTTTTATTTATATCGCCATAAATAAATCATCAGCTGATAAAATAATCGTGTTTTTATCTTGAACAGAAAACTCTCTTTGTTATACTCATGCCCGAACTTTCAGTAAGTTTTGAAAGTTCTATTGATGCGGATCAAAACTAGCTTAGCCAAATAGTGCTAATGCGTTGAGACTGTATTTCATGTCACTGTATAAGGCTTTACGGCTGCAACCTGTTTTTGTTGCCACGGTGTATGCCAAATTTTGTTATTAGTCATTTTAATAGGTTAATGTTTTTGAACTCATTTTCTTTGTTTCATACCAGCGCTTTGCTTACCTTAGGTAAGTCAGTGTTGCATGAGCGCTTTAATAAAGCGAAAAGAGGCGTGAGTGTGGCTATAACATTATTAGTTTTTAATGCCGTTATGTTGCTTAGTGGCGCTATTGAGGATGCCTTTAGGCTTGAAGCATTGATCAGTGATGGCTTTTTTATAGAGCCATTATTACTGACTATTGCCGAATTCTTAGCTCATCCTATCTTATCGTGTCAGTTACTTATTGGCCTTTGTTGGCTATTGTTCCACATGTTTCCAGCGCGTCGTGCTGGAATAATCCTCCGTAAAGCAGCCTTTGCTTTTAGCGAGGCTAAAGTTCAGCAACCCGTGCAAGCTGCACATGGTTGTCGTGCTCCACCTAGCTTTACAGGTTGTCTGTTTACCCATTAATTTTTATGGGTATAGGTTACACCTGTGGTATCTAATTATTTATTCTTGCTGTAAATAACGATTACTTTCATTGTAGCTTAGTGTTTTTACACACTCTCAGCCAACCACACCTCACCCAAGTTAATTTTTATTGCGTTATATTAATGTGTTTAAAAAAGCTGGGTTGGTTCTGCTAGGTGTTTTTTATTAAGCCAGTAGTCAATACTTCATGCTTGCATTCGCTCTGCATTATTTGTAATTCAATCTTAATTAACTTGGGTTTTTATCAAATATCGTTGCTAAATATTTTTGGCAGCTAATAAAAACTCTTTAGGTTTTAGGATAGTCCCTTGTTAATTCGTAACCTTTTTAATATTGCTTTAGCTAGTATGGCGCTGATTTTATCAGGCTGTAATGGCGGGGTACTCGACCCAAAAGGGCAGATAGGTATTGATGAGAAAAATCTGATCATCATCGCCACTGTGCTTATGTTGTTAGTTGTGATCCCCGTTATTGTGATGACTTTATATTTTGCTTGGAAATACAGAGACACACAAAACCATGAAATTTACGCACCAAAATGGGCTCACTCTAATAAGATTGAGGCTGTTGTATGGGCGGTTCCTATTGTTATTGTTGTTATTTTAGGTGTGATCACCTGGCAGTCAACTCAAGAGCTTGACCCTTATAAACCGATAGAGGGTAAAGGTGAACACTTAACTGTTGAAGTGGTGTCACTTAATTGGAAGTGGTTATTTATTTACCCTGAGCAAGGTATTGCTACGGTAAACGAATTGGTATTTCCTGCTAATGTTCCGGTTGAATACAAAATCACGTCAGAAAGTACCATGAACTCGTTTTTCATTCCCCAGTTAGGTAGTCAAATTTACTCAATGGCGGGCATGGAAACTAAGCTGCATTTAATCGCTAATGAGCCAGGCACGTTTAAAGGCTTTTCGGCTAATTACAGTGGTGCGGGTTTTACTGGTATGAAATTTAATGCCATCGCAACACCAACAAAAGCTGACTTTAACCAGTGGGTTGAACAGGTTAAAACCAACGCTAATAGCCTTACTCATGCCAATTATGTTGAGCTTGCCAAAGCGAGTGAAAACAATCCCGTCGCTTATTATGGCAAGGTTGATGACGGTTTATTTCATACCATAGTGATGAAATACATGCAGGCGCATGGCGATATGAACAAAAAACACCACTCGATGGGTAAACATCAGCAGATGAGTAATGAGCATCAGGCAATGGGTAATCATTTAATGCCATCATCACACAGCCAGGGCGAGGAATAATCATGTCGTTTTTAGGTAAATTATCTATAGATGCAATTCCGTTTCATGAACCTATTATCATGGTTACCATGGCGGTGATTGCTGTTGTCGGGCTTATTATAGCTGGGCTAATAACAAAATATAAAAAATGGGGTGTGCTTTGGCGCGACTGGATCACCTCGGTTGATCATAAACGCTTAGGCGTTATGTACATTTTATTAGCGCTAATCATGCTGTTTCGTGGTTTTTCTGATGCCATTATGATGCGTGCGCAGTTAGCGCTTGCTACCAGTGGCGCGCCAGGTTATCTGCCACCAGAACATTACGACCAAATATTCACCGCCCATGGCGTTATTATGATCATCTTTATGGCGATGCCATTTATGATTGGTTTAATGAATATTGTTGTACCACTGCAAATTGGTGCTCGCGATGTGGCTTTTCCATTTTTAAATAATTTAAGTTTTTGGTTTACTGCTAGTGGCGCCATTTTAATAAATCTATCGCTGATATTTGGTGAGTTTGCTAAAACAGGCTGGGTTGCTTACCCACCGTTGTCGGAGTTGACCTTTAGCCCTGGGGTGGGGGTCGATTATTATATTTGGGCCTTGCAAATATCGGGGCTCGGTACGCTATTAACCGCTGTTAACTTCCTAGTGACAGTATTTAAAATGCGTGCCCCTGGTATGACACTGATGAAAATGCCAATTTTCACATGGGCATGTACCTGGGCAAATATCTTAATTGCGGCATCATTTCCAATTTTAACCGCAGTGCTCGCCATGCTAACGCTAGACCGTTATTTAGATTTCCACTTCTTCACTAATGAAGCAGGCGGTAATGCCATGATGTATATCAACCTGTTTTGGGCATGGGGTCACCCAGAGGTATATATTTTAGTATTACCTGCTTTTGGTATCTTCTCTGAAATAGTGTCGACCTTCACTGGTAAACGTTTATTTGGTTATAAATCGATGGTATATGCCAGCGGTGCCATTTCTATTCTTGGCTTTATTGTATGGTTACACCACTTCTTTACTATGGGTTCAAGTGCCAATGTAAATGCCTTCTTTGGGGTAATGACCATGGTCATAGCTGTGCCTACTGGGGTTAAGTTATTTAGTTGGTTGTTTACTATTTACCGTGGCCGTTTGCGCATTACAGTGCCCGTACTGTGGACGCTTGGTTTTATGGTTACCTTCAGTATTGGTGGTATGACGGGGGTATTACTAGCAATCCCTGGTGCCGATTATGTATTGCATAACAGCTTATTCTTAATCGCTCATTTTCATAACACCATTATTGGTGGCGCAGTATTTGGCTACTTAGCTGGTTTTGTTTTTTGGTTTCCAAAAGCAATGGGCTTTAAGCTTGATGAGCGTTGGGGTAAAGCGTCATTTTGGTGTTGGTTAATCGGTTTCTTCGTAGCCTTTATGCCATTGTACGTACTTGGCTTTTTAGGCATGACGCGTCGCTTAAACCACTCTAATAATCCTGATTGGAATATCTGGCTTTATATTGCTGCAGTGGGTGCCGTGATTATTATGTTCGGTATTATTTGCCAAATTATTCAGCTATATGTGAGCTTTAAAAACCGCGAAGCGCTTGATGATACCACTGGCGATCCTTGGAACGGCCATACGCTTGAATGGTCAACGTCATCACCACCGCAATATTATAACTTTGCTGAAATCCCGCATGTTGATGATATTGATACATGGACTGATATGAAAGAAAAAGGCCTGGCTTATCAAGGTAAATCTAGCTATAGCCCAATTCATATGCCAAAAAATACCGCATCAGGTGTGCTTATTGCTGCGAGTTTAACGGCGTTTTGTTTTGCCATGATCTGGCATATTTGGTGGCTAGCAGGGCTTGGTTTTATTGGCGCGATTGCGCTATTTATTAACCGTGCTTACACCAGTGATGTAGATTACTACGTGCAAAACGATGAAATATTACAAATTGAAGGCGCGCATATTGCCAGTAACACGAAGGAGGTAAGCGCATGAGTACGTTATCTGCAACTCAAGGCCATGTAAATTTAGAGCCTCATAGCGTAAGTCATACGCATGAACATCACGATACCTCAGGCGATACAATCTTTGGCTTTTGGCTTTATTTAATGACCGATTGCCTTTTATTTGCCTCATTTTTTGCAACCTACGCAGTGCTTTATATGAACACCGCAGGCGGTGTATCGGGCAAAGATATTTTTGAGCTTGATTTTGTTGCCGTTGAAACTGCGGCGCTACTTATAAGTAGTATTACTTTTGGTTTTGCCATGATTGCCGCTCAAGGGCAAAAAAAGGCGCTGACGCTTGGTTGGCTCGCGGTCACTTTTTGTTTAGGCGCGGTGTTTATTGGTATGGAAATTTATGAGTTTCATCATTTAATTGTTCATGGCAATGGTCCACAGCAAAGTGCTTTTTTAACATCGTTTTTCTCATTAGTGGGTTTGCATGGTTTACATGTAACTGCAGGCCTTATCTGGATGAGCATAATGATGATAGAAGTGATCAAGCGCGGTTTAGGTAAACAAACCGTCACGCGCTTAAGTTGCTTAAGCTTATTTTGGCACTTTTTAGATATTGTGTGGATTTGTGTATTTACCGTTGTTTATTTAATGGGGGCAATGTAATGAGCCATAGTGAAACGCATGCTTTAGCGCAAATGCAAAGCCAACATCATGATCAGTCACACGGTAGTGTTAAAACCTATCTTATTGGCTTTGTATTGTCAGTGATTTTAACGGCCATTCCATTTTGGATGGTGATGGAGGGTGACTTTTCAAAGGTCACCACGCTTTGGAGTATTGTTACTTTAGCAATCGTGCAAATTTGGGTGCATTTAAAATACTTTTTACACCTTAATTTCACCACTGATGAAGGTAAAGCGAATACCTTTACCTTCTTGTTTAGCGCGTTGATCATCGTCATGGTGGTTGGACTGTCTGTTTGGATCATTTATGAATCAAACGCAATGATGATGTACTAGAGGTTTCAGATGTTTCGTCGTTATTTAGCTGTTACTAAGCCAGGTATTATTATGGGGAATTTGATCAGCGTTGCCGGTGGTTTTTTACTCGCCGCCCGCGGTGATATAGACCCATGGTTAATGTTGGTTACCTTGGTTGGTTTATCGCTTGTTGTTGCATCGGGATGTGCCATAAACAATGTTATTGATAGAGACATTGATGTTGCCATGGCGCGCACTCGCTCACGTGTGACTGTAACGGGTGAAATGTCTGCAAAAGCCGCTTTAAGCCATGGCGTGTTATTAGGGCTAATTGGCTTTGGCTTATTAATTGCCTTTACCACTCAAGCGGCGGTATTTTTTGCCGCCTTTGGCTATGTCATCTATGTAGGGGTTTACAGCCTCTACATGAAACGCAACTCTGTTTACGGCACCTTTATTGGTAGTCTGTCGGGCGCAGTTCCACCTGTTGTTGGCTATTGCGCCGTTACGGGTGTGTTCGATATGGGCGCATTAATACTGCTGGTGATGTTTAGTTTGTGGCAAATGCCGCACTCATATGCAATTGCTATTTTTCGCTTTAAGGATTACCAAGCCGCTAATATTCCAGTATTGCCCGTGGCACAAGGTGTTAATAAAGCTAAGCGCCATATTGTGCTTTATATTGCCGTATATGCTTTAGTGGTGATGCTATTGCCAATTAGTGGTTATACCGGTGCTGCCTTTATGGCCGTTGCCTGTATCACCAGTTTTTGGTGGTTACTCATGGCACTTAGAGGGTATCGCTACAACATAGACACCACCCGTTGGGCACGCCAAGTGTTTGCGTTTTCAATTATTAACATTACCGCTTTGAGTATTGCCATGGCGGTAGATTATCAAACAATTGCGCCACAGTTAGTGGCGCTAAACTGATCTTATCTGATCAATGAACCGAGTTAATTCCCAAAGTTAACCAAAGGCTCTGAGCATTGCGAGGAGCCTTTTTTCATTCCTAAAACAAGGCCGCTATTGAGTGCTTATTGGCATCTACCAGACTTTGTTTTATTTTATTTCTTATAGCTGCTGATTTATTTTGACTGAGTTTGAAGTTACCTTGCCAGTGAATTGGCGTAAGCTCTATAAAACTCAGGTGTTGATACATTGTATTGCGATGCCGCTCAGGCACTTCATCAATTTTCCACTCAGGCTCAAATGTTTTCTCAAAATGACTAGTAAGGGTTCGCATTACGAGATCTTTTTTTAGCTCATCTTTAATAATATGTACTTTTGCAGTCACTAACACCGATGCGTAAAGCCAGCTAGGCAATGTTTGATTATCCGCATAGGAAGGTGATAAATAGCAATTGTCACTATTAAAGAGTAAATTCACCTGTTTATTATCAAGCTTTGATAGTGGATTATGCTTTGCTACATGTGCAATAAACATATTTTCTAAAGAGTTGAATAACATAGGTACATGACAAATGTTATTTAATTGACTATTTGAGCAGGGCATAAAAATTGTTGCTAATGGAAAATTATTAATAAGCGCATGCAATTGCTCGGTATTTTTTTGCATAAAGTGCTCGGGTGGGTACATTATAATAGCTCCTCAAGTCGTAACTTTATAGCTGGCCATTGCTCGTCAATAATGCTGAATTTTGCGGTGTTGCGATATGAACCATCTTCTAGACGTCGGTCTTTTTGGGCTATTCCTTCAAACTTAGCGCCTAAACGGGCAATGGCATTGCGTGATTGTTGATTGTGCTCATGGGTATTAAAACTAATCCGTACTAAATTAAGTTGATTAAATGCATATCTCAGAAGTAAATATTTTGCATGCGTATTTACGTATGTTCGCTGTGCAGTGAAGCTAATAAAAGTATGGCCAATTTCAGCGCTTAAGTTGTTACTGTCTAACCTAAATAAACGGGTTGTGCCAACAACTTGCTGTGAATGTTTATCAATAATGGCAAAAATCACTTGCTCGTTTTGATTAAACTGCGCGCTATGTGTAAACCATTGCTCCAACTTAACTTGGGTTTGTGTGTAATTACTTAATACCCACTGCCAAACTTGTGGGTGTTTACCTGCTTGATATAGACCCTCGAGATGTTTGAGTTTAAGTGGCTCTAAGGCAACCTTGTTGGTTTGATGAATTTGCGTTGTGAACATTATAAGCCCCATATTTTGCTATTTATTCATAACAAATGTACGCTTTATTGGTTTGTTAAAAACAACCAAAATTTAATTTTTACCTATACCAGTTTGGAAAGTATTTATGCAGCCACTTAATATAAAGCTCACTAGCCAGAGTAAAGCTAAATACCTGCAAATAGCAGATGCACTTAGGGAGTCGATTATAAAAGGGGACATTCTCGCTGGCAGCAAACTCTGCTCTGCACGCGATATGGCACAAGCGTACGGATTAAACCGCCATACAATAATGAATGCCCTACAACTTCTTGTCGCAGAAGGATGGTTGGAATCCTATGAACGATCAGGCTACAGCGTTACCAATACATTGCCTATTCAAAACAGTATAAACACTGCCCAGTCTCAAGCATTGGCTCCTAAGCCGTATCGATTTGCTACCACGCTTACGGTGTCAGAACCTACAATGGACTTAAATCACTATGCTTATAACTTTGCTGGAGGCTTACCCGATTTAACACGCTTTCCCTATAAAGAATTTAAACGCTCTGTAAGTCATGTGTTTAATCATTTAGATACCAGCCAATTTCATTATGGTAGTGTGGCTGGGGAGCCTAATTTAAAATCGCAAATTAGTCATTATTTACACAAAGCACGAAACCTAAAAACAGCCGATATTCTTATGTGTAATGGCTCTCAAGAAGCGCTTTTTTTAGTATCAAAAGCCTTTATTAATAAAGGCGATTATGTTGCAACCGAAACCTTAGGTTACCCGCCTGCTCGTAAAGCATTTTCAGCATGTGGCGCGCAGCTTATAGATATAAAACAAGATGATGAAGGGTTGTGTGTTGATGATTTTAAAACTCAGCTTGAACGCTATCCCATTAAACTTCTGTATTTAACGCCACTGCATCAATACCCAACGACTGTGACCTTATCACCCACTCGGCGCTTACAAATTTATCAGCTGTGTTATGCCCATAATGTGATGATTATTGAAGATGACTACGACCATGAATTTCACTACCGTTGCCAGCCTTTGCAACCCATGGCTGCCGATGACCCCGCAGGCATTGTGATATATCTATCAACGTTTTCAAAAATTATGTTTTCAGCAGCAAGGATTGGCTATATCTGTGCAGCGCCTGGGGTAATCGCACAATTAACCGCATGGAAGCAGCTAATGAACCATAAAAATGATGTGATTATGCAATTAGCTGTCGCACACTGGATGAAAGAAGGTGGTTTTGAACGCCATTTAAAGCGTATGACAAAGCTCTATAAGCAGCGCTATGAAGCGATGTGTGATTATCTAACGCAGCTGCAATTATCAGGCTATCCAATTGAATATATAAAACCCGACGGTGGCATGGCGATGTGGGTTAATTTAAATAAACCGGTGGACCAATTAAAGCAAGTACTGCAAAGTAAAGGCGTGTATGTACAGGTTGAGCCTGAATTTTACTTTAAAGACTCAGAACGTAGTTTAATACCTAAGCAACACAGTTATGTACGTTTAGGATTTTCTGGGCAACCAACTTTGGCGATGCAGGCTGGACTTGAATTGATTGCTGAACACGTTTTCAAATAAAGCTTATTTGCTTAAGCTTTCAGCATCATAAAACATCGGTTTCAATGTGCCACAATTTATAAACTTATAATTGAGCTCACCAGCAGAGGGCACTTCAGTTGAGGTGCGAAACTTTTGTAAACAGGCACCACTTAAATCAACAAACATAATATGATGATAGCTTGGTGGCTGAGTTATTTGGTGAATGTAAATACGCTCGTTATTTTTTAGCGTAACCATGTCGTACTGTTGCCATTTGGATGCTGGACTTAAATCAGTTAGCTCACGAGTAAATAACTGCTCGCTAAGCTCTATTAATTTATCACTGTAAACTAAGCTACCCCCTTGTCTAAAATCTCCAAGATACACATCTGCGGTAATCGCGACTTCTTCGCCTCGCATTAAGCGTTGAATATTAAACGGCTTTGATTTTACGGTAACTAACTCAGCATCGCGTACTAAATCTAAAAATGGAATATCAGATACATCTACCTTGTACATAACATGCATATCATAAGGAAGCTCAAAGCTTGGAATGTTAATGGCGTATACACTTGAACCTTTATTAACCAATACCAAGGCATGCTCTGCTTCATATTTGGGGTTTAATGGCGGAAGTTCTGGTGGTTCTTCGGCATTAGCAAGCGAGCTGGTACAAAATACAATGCTGATAAATAAAGATACGAAATAAGGTAGCCGCATAATAACCTCAATTAATTTATAGATATAAAGTGTAGTATACATTTATAAAAAATTATCTTTAGTTAAATTTTAGTAAGGCTCAAACGTGATACACACTTAAGTTTTAGTGTGTATCAGTATATTTAGAATTAGCTATTATCTAATTGCTTTTTTCACTTCGCGCCAGTCAATAATCTTAAAATTTTGTGGTTGTAATGGCATACGGTTATAGCCGTCTTGCACTATAAGCATGCCTTCAGGATAACCTGGTAAAGCCGTTGCTGTTACGGTTAAGCCGTCAGTTTCACCTACGCCATCAATGCCTTTATCTAGGTTTGCAATTACATTAAACTTACCTGCAAAGCTTAGACTAGGCTGTTTATCATCTGATATGTTGTAAAGCACATAGCTATTATCGCCTTGGCTTGATACCACTAAATAGCGAGCATCATTAGCATGATAAATTTCCATACCTTCAACATCTGCCACCAGTTGCTTATTAACACTTTGTAGCTTTACTGCTTTGTTTCCAGCGGTAGGCTCTGCACCGATATACCAAATACCTGCATCTTCTTCACCTGCAAATAATTGGCCTAGTTTATCATCAGCACTACAGCCTTCAGGTTGGCTTGGTAGGGTAAACTCTCTAACCAGTTCACCGCTTAGGTTATCTTGATCACCAGTGAGTTTATACTGCTGGAATAAACCTGATTTATCATTAACAAACACGTAATGGCCAGAATCAGACGAATACATACACATACCGTAAATCTCAGGTAGGTTAGTGGCTATTTCTGTTACATGGTTTACTTTGTTTTCTCCATCAACAGTAAATACGCTAATACTGTTAAGCGTACGGTTGCTGGCAGTGATCCACGTATGGGTTTCGTTGTTTATACCTTGATGCTGGCGCACATCAACATTATTTAAACGCCCTATATTGAGCGACTGTACTTTGTTGCCAGCAAGGTCATAAACCATCAAGCCGCGGCGTTTATCTGTGCCTAAAATTAAGCTGTTTTTAGCGTCTTGCTCATTTATCCAAATTGCTGGGTCATCTGCTGCATCACCAAACGCTGCAACCGGTGTGGTTTGTGCGCTGGCATGAAGGTGAGTCATAGCAACTTTGCTATTTGAGACAGAAGTTTGCGCTGCGTAGTTAACGTTTGCTTGAATGTAAGCGCCGGTTTCATCATCAATCAAAACTAGCTGCGCTTGATTGTCATTAATAAAGCTTGCTGCAACAGACTCAATAGTGTACTCACCTGACAGTGACCATTGGCTAAGCGTGTCTGTTTGAGCTTGGTAAGCATAAACCATACTATCGTCAGTGGCGCTGAGCCATAAAGTACCGTCTTGTGATACTGATAAAGCTCCGATTTCAGTTTTTAATTCGCCGTATGGCTGTACTAAAGCCACAGGTTGCTTATTGGCATCTGATTCTGCATCAGCATTAATGGCCCACACTCCGAGCTCTGCCTCACCCACATACAGGGTTTTTGTGTCGTCATTTACTGCACAACCGGAAGCCTCAGTGACCGCAGGAAATTCACGTACTGCGATATTTTTAGCTTGGTTAGTTGCTAAATCATATATAACCGTTTCGCTGATCAAGCCGCGAACATCCGGCACAAACGCTGATACAGTCTCGGTATTGGTGTTTTTAAATAAACACACAGCATCTGGCTGGGCTTGAGGCGGACTAATACGAGTGAGTTCATTTAGCTGCCAAGTTTGGCCATTCTTTATCAGCTTAAAAATGGCTACGTTGTCTTGGCTCTTATCAAGACTGGCTAATATAAATTGCTGCGCTGATAATTGTTTTAGTGAAATTGACTCAAAGTTACCGGCTAACAGCACACTGCTTTTCTCGTTATCGGCAAGTAATAAGCCCTGGCTTTCGCTCGCCATTAGCCATTGATTATTACCTAGCGCTGCTGCTTGTGAGCCTTGCATGTTTTGTTGTGGGCCAAATAACTTAGCCTCAACAGCCGGCTTTGCTATTTCTGTCGTGTTTTGCGTATCGTCATTACTTGTACAACCGCTAAGCGCAGTTACAAGCACTGCACTTGATAGCACCGCTGAAATTGTATTTAGTTTAAAGTTCATTATTTTATCCTTTACTTATCTATGTGCTTTTCAGTGTTAAAACGTACTTCACCAAGGTGATTAATCGCGCTTACACTGAGAGTTTCGCCATTGATAGAGATACTTAAAAAACCAGGTGTTGCTTCTGCGTAGCGGGTAAATTCACGTTGTTTTACAAACCGCGCTTCGCTGCCACCACCAGAGACAAAGTGAGCCACCTTGCTATTTTTTGGTTGGTTGTATTGCAAGTCGTGCTCGTGCCCTGCGATATAAGCGTGCACGTTATGACGCTCCAAAATAGGTTCTAAAATGTCGCGAAGCCCTTGGTTGCGGCCAAAGCGTTTACCACTTGAATAAAGCGGGTGATGGCCTACCACAATTTTCCATTTTGCGTTACTGCCAGCAAGTTGGGTTTCAAGCCAATCCAATTGTGTTTGATAACTTTGCCCTTGAGTTGAGCGGTATTTTTCACGGGTTTTATATTCAGGCTGAATTGGATTGGTATCTAAAAAAACCATTAACACTTGCTCGTTGTTTTCAAGCGCAAATGTTTTACTGTAGTACCTTGCAGGTAACTGCCAACGTTGACTTTTTTCGGTGTAGTCAATTTGTGCTTGGGCATTACCCAAGTAATCGTGATTACCTAAAACAACATACCAATCTTCAAATGTGTGCGGGCCATGGTATATGTTCTCAAAGGCTGATTGCCAAAGAGGATCGTTCACACTTGCCACGCCATTTGGGTAAAAGTTATCGCCGGTCGAGACAATAAAATCGGCATCGGTTTGATACATAGCAATTTCTAGCTGATGAGCCACTTCTTTTTGGTAAAAGTGGCCGTTGTGTCCCCAGTCGCCAATTACCATAAAGTTAAGGCTATTAGGCAACGTAGTTAACTTGGCAATTTTTTGTTGTTGGTATAGCGCATCTTTATAAATAATGGGCTCGTTTGCACTAAGCGCTGATGAGCTCAGTAGCGCGGCCATTATGAAAGACAATTTAAACATGTTTTAACTCCAAAAAAGCACGCGATGGTTTGCCATTACGTGCTTAAAATGACAATACGTGTGATTAGAATGCGTAACGCAGCATTACTTGAATCACAGGGCCTGCTTCTTCCGATTCAAGCTCGTACTCATCAAATTCACGATTGTTTTGATCATCAAGTGAGTCAAACTTATTGAAAACTTCGTCTTTACTGGCATCCAGTAAGTTTGAACCAACTAGGCGAAGGGTGATGTCATCCCAGCGCTTTTCAACGAAAAGCTCTAAATCTGCACCGTAAGAGGTTGTTACTTCTTCACCCACAAAGCGTCCGTATGCATCACCTTGGTTACGGTACGTTGCACCAAATGATGCGCGTAGTGTTGGTAAATCTTGGATAAAGCCAACGTTATAAACATAATCAGACTGGTCGTTAAATTTACGCTTACCAAAACTGTCTTCAACTTCACTGTCGAGCCAAGAGTAATTTAAGAAGATACCTGTATTAGGCATGTTCAAGGCGCTAAGTGGGGTTGATAAATCAAACTCAATACCTTGAACTGTGCCGTCGCCGGTATTTTGTGGTTGCAGTACAAATGTGCCTTCGCCTTCTGAGCCTTCAACACCGGTACTGGCAATTTCAATAAGGTCGCTAACGTCACGGTAAAATACGTTTACACCGACAACGCCACTTTTACCTAAACGGTATTCGTAACCTAAATCGATACCCCAAGATGATTCTGGTTTAAGACTTGGGTTGCCTAAAAAGTCATTATCAGCGAGCTCTTCTTCAAGTAGGGCGGGTGTCATGTAGTCAAAGTCAGGGCGACGTAAGCTGCGAGCAACAGAGGCGCTGACTCGTCCGTTATCACTGACGCTGTAACGAAAGTGAGCCGACGGTAAGAAAAAGTCATAATCATTTTCGGCAGTAACGCCTTCATTGGTATCGGTAATACTTGAGTCAGTTGACTCCCAGCGCACCCCCATCTCCCATGAGAACACATCCGCTTCATGCTTGATTAGCGCAAATAAGTCAAAACGGTCTTCTTCAAGTTTATTAACACCGCCGTCTACTGGTTCAAATTCGTTATTAAATTGTGCTAATAACATTGGCGTCTCGCTAAATTGAGCCCATCCAGTCAGTGTTTGCTCACTTTCATCTTCAGCGACAAAAATGGCGGTATCGCGCTCTTTGCCTTGCACAAACGCACCAAACTGAACTTCTTTCGAGTCACCTACCAGTAAGCTGTGCTGCCATTGTAATGACCACTCTTTATCATCAATATCAACGGTTTCTTCAGCTTCTTCAAACACCATTGGGAGCTCTGACGTATCAAGTTCAACCTCTTGCTCATACACTGATTCTTCAAAGCTGGCATAACCTAACTTAAATTTGCTGGTACCGCCCAGTAGTGGTAATTCATAGCCAGAATTAATGTTGTAGTTGGTTTGATCAATAAACGAAACGTTTGCGTTATCTGACAGTAAATTGCCGCCTTCAACGACAGAGCCTGAGGTTGCAGATGCGTCGTCGTATTCAAAAGAGCGTTCGTCTTCGGTGCGGTCGGTATCAACCCACATGGCGCTAATATCAAACTTGCCACCGTTATCAAACACCTTTTCAAAGCTGGCATTTAAAGAGGTATCATCACCATCACGGATATCAGATTGATCTTCACGGTTATCAAAATCGTCTGTTGCGTAATTAGGGTTATTTTCAGGGCTATCGCCATAACGTCTGCTTGATTTTTGTTTTGGGTTATAACGACCTTGTAAATTGGCACCTACGAGTAAACGGCCACCTGCAAACTCAGTACCGTAAACGCCCGCAAAGCTTTCTTTTAGTTCGCCGTCATCGTAACGTAAGCCACCAGCGCGAATATAACCGCCGTCTAAGCTATAGCCATCGCGAAGTACAATATTAAGTGTGCCTGCTATGGCATCGGCAGAGCGGTTGGCACTAGATGAACGAATAATTTCTACACGCTCAATTAATTCTGCTGGAATACGGTCCACAAAAAATGAACGGTCAGCACCGGCACCCGGTACTTCTTCGCCATTAATAAGTACTTTTGTGTAAGCCGGGCTCAAGCCGCGCATACGTGCGCCGTCTGATTCAAGTACGTCAGATAAAAAAGTCACACTAGGAACACGCTTTAGCGCATCACCGGCGGTAAGTGGCTCAAAGCGTTGAAAGTATTCTTGTGAGTATTCCAGCGTGGGTGCTAGTTCTTGCGAGCGGTTGCGATAACCAATCTCGCCGTATACCACAAGCTCTTCAGAAACCTTTACTTCAGGTTCCCTTGACGATGTTTGTTCCTCTGCATTCACGCTTACACTAAATTGGCTCAGTGCTAATGCCGCTACAACAGCATTTAACTTAAATTGTTTCATTGGTTTGCTCCGGTTGTCCTTGGTTTGGTGAGCAAACTAAAAAAAGTTAATGACGCTAATGTGACAGTTTTACAGTTAATTCCTGACAAAACGCCAACTTAGTACTTTTCAAACAGACATTTGAGCTGTTTAAACACGGCTCCAGCGCACTAAAAATGGTTATTACTAGGTTAAATACTTATAAATTTTAATCTCAATGTCATATCAATGAGCCAAAATGACTCTGCCTAATAAATCAGTACCGCGCTAGCATACGTAATAGTGTAAATCTTAGAAGACTTAAACAATGCGATATAACCCATTTACCAGCCATGCAAAATTAACCAACACCATAATTTTATTATTGGTTATTGCTGTAGCAATATGCGCTTACTTTGGCGAACTTAAGCAATGGCAAGAAATTGCGTGGCTCGATATTGTCGGTGAGGGCGGTATTGTGTTGATGACCCTCAGCTGGATAGTTGCGTTACTTATTTCACGCCCGCCAGGCAAAGTAACTACCTTATTAGTGTTAGGTTTAGGTTTGTTTATGTTCTCAGCCACGCTCGATTTACTCGATGAGTGGTTAAAGCAACCTTCACAATTATGGCTCACCTGGTTTGAATCACTGCCAGCGCCGTTTGGTATGTCGCTTACCAGCGCTGGGCTTTATTATTGGCACCAAGAACAGTTTGTTCTAAATCGTCAGTTACGTCGTCGTGAAGCGCATCTGCGAGAGCATGAAAAAGTCTGCCCTGTAACAGGGTTATACCGAGTTAACTACTTACATTCACTCATGCAGCAACAACAAACAGAGCAGCAAGGCGGCACTTTAGGTGTTATTGATATTCGTGATTTTGCAAAGTTTAATGCGCAGTTTGGTTTTAGTGAAGGTGATAGGTTACTAAGAGAAATTAGTGATTTATTAGTAATGAATTGCCGTTTGAATGATGTGCTTTGTCGCTATGCTGGCGATTGTTTTATTGTGCTTATGCCGAATACCAGCCAAAGCCAAGCCAAAGAATTACTAGCGCAAATGAAAGCGGCGCTTAACCATTGTGCGTTTAAAGTCGCAAAAAGCAAAGGCGCACAGTTCCAGCATATTTTAACCGCCACCATGGCAATGGATTTAGCGCAAGATCCAGTGCAGCAAACCAGCCAGTTACATCAACAATTACAACAAGAAAAGGCCCTTGTAGGTGCAGCAGTATATTAGCCTAGATGATAAATACCTCAGCGCGGAGGGAATAATCACTGCGCTGGTGGAGCTTGCTCAAGGACGAGGGATCCCGCTGCATAAATTGCTGCGTGGTACGGGTATTTTTGAGCAAGATTTATATGATCTATCACAGCGCTTTAGTTTATCCCAGTTATTGGCTTTAATTAGCCAGTTTAAAGCCTTAATGAAGAGTAATGATAGTGGCTTTTTACTGGGTCATCAATTGGTTAATGACGTTAGCCCAGCAGTGCAAAGTGTGCGTTTAAGCCCCAGTTTAGGTATGGCTTTGAAGCAATTACAACAAATTAGTACCGTTATTGCCCCTTTATTATTTACCCGTAAGCATATATTTAAAGACGATTTATATCTGTACTTGCAACCGAGTATCGGTATGGACGAGTCATTAAAAAATTATTGTTTTGAAATATACAGCGCTGCGCTAATGAGCTTACTAAAACGAGTATGTAATGTGTATCCACATTGTTATTTTGACTTTACCTGTAAACGCCCTCGGCATATCCAAGAATATGAGCAGCACTTAGGTTTACGAATACGGTTTGAACAACCCTATACTCGTTGGCACTTTAATAAACAACTACTTAAGTGCCCAAACCCAGAGGCTAGTCAGCTTAGATGGCAGCAGTGCATAGCGCAAAGTGAGTTACATAAGAATGTATCACAGTCTTTTGTTGAGGCTGTGTGCCAGCGCATTTACCGTGATAAAAACAACAGCCTTGCTAACAGTGCTGAGCATTTTGCCATGAGCTCTGCTACGTTTAAACGTAAGTTAAAACAACACGGTGTCAGTTATTCTCAATTACAAGATGAGCAAAATAAACTTAAAGCTCTGCATTTACTGGGGGTGTGCCAGCAAGGTAATGAACGTGTGGCTGATCGGCTTGCATTTTATGATATTCCTAACTTTCGCCGTGCATTTAAGCGTTGGACCGGCATTACGCCAAGTCAGTTAAAAATATAATTAAAAACTAGCCGCTTGCTCTATAACAATGCCATGGCGCTTTGCTAGGCGCTGATGATCTCTGTCATAGCCTCCACCAATCACAGTGGCAACAGGAGTATTATTTGCAAGGCAGCGTTTAAGCACTAAGTGATCGCGCTTTTCTATCCCTTGCCAACTAATATCCAGTTTGCCTAAGCCATCCTCTTGCCAAATATCAACGCCAGCATCGTATAAAACAAGATCCGGGTTAAGCTCGTTTAATAAAAATTGCAGCGTATCGTCAACAATACCTAAATATTCAGCATCTTGCATATTATTGGCTAAACCAATATCTAAATCGCTAGGGGACTTTCTAAATGGGAAGTTTTTTTCACAGTGTATTGAACAGGTAAACGCATAAGGTTGATGAGCCAGCATAGCTGCGGTGCCATCGCCTTGGTGAACATCTAAATCAAAAATCAGTACGTTGGTAACTTCCCGATTTTGAATTAACGTTTGTGCGGTAAAGGCTAAATCGTTCACCATACAAAAACCTGAGCCAAAATCACTATGAGCATGGTGAGTGCCGCCCGCTAAATGGCACGCAAGCCCATTTTTAAGCGCTAAACGTGCGGTTTGCAGTGTTCCTAGCGGGGCGGTAAATGTGCGGTTCATTAGTGCTTGTGACCAAGGCAAGCCAATACGGCGCATGGCTTTTTCATCTAGGCGGTTATGCCATAAATCGTGAATGTAGTTTTCACAATGTACTATTTCTAGCTCTTTTACACTACCATGTGGTGGTTCTGTGATATTACTGCCAGCAAGTCCAAGGGTTTTAACATGCTGGTGTAGCTGAGCAAATTTACTCATTACAAAGCGATGCTTGGGATCAAAACTAAACGAGTAGTTAGGATGATAAACTAAAGGTAGATTGGGGTTTAAACTCATATCTGCGTCGTTTAATTATTTTTGGTTATGGTAATCAACTTCACGCAGTGCGTCTATTTATGTTTGGTGAATAAGCGTTTCAAGCTCGCGGTGTAATAATGTTTCATCAGCAAGGTTTAGCTCAACTAAACGCTTTAAATGCGTGATACTGTCTATATCAATACTATGGCATTTAAGACCAATATGGTTTTCTTCTATGTGACGAATAACCACCGGCATTTTTATTTCAATATCGCTTTGTGGCAAAGTAAAACGTAGTACTGCTTCGTCATTTTTGTTCCCAGTAAATGCATCGCTTTTAGTAATAAGCGCACCATGTAAAGAGATATCTAATAGAGTGCATTCATACTGGCTGCTAGCCATAACTAATTGCGCTGCAGTAGAGAACATAATACGAGAAAATTGCCGACGGTTTTGCATAATAATCTTATAAAGCTGTTATTTATAATAAGCATAGCTGGTAATGCCCAACACGCCAATTTGCTTAAAGATAAAAATAGCTCGCATAAAAAAGCCCCGCATTAAATGCAGGGCTTTTAACTTATTCACTGTGGCTGTTAGCCAATTTTTTTATACTTTATGCGCTTAGGCTGTGCAGCTTCTGCGCCAAGAGTCTTTTTAAGCCACTCTTCGTATTCAGTGTAGTTGCCATCAAAGAAGTTAATTTGGCCTTCGTCGCGGTAATCTAAAATATGTGTAGCAATACGGTCAAGGAACCAACGGTCATGCGAGATACACATTACACAACCTGGGAACTCTAAAATAGCGTTCTCAAGAGCACGTAATGTTTCAACGTCCAAGTCATTGGTTGGCTCATCTAGAAGTACCACGTTGCCGCCTGCTTTTAACAGCTTAGCTAGGTGTAAACGGTTGCGCTCACCGCCAGATAAGTCTTTAACAAACTTTTGCTGATCGTTACCTTTAAAGTTAAAACGGCTAACGTAAGCACGGCTTGGGAACTCAAAGTTACCAATTTTTAGTACATCTTGGCCGTCAGAGATTTCTTGGAATACCGTTTTGCTTTCGTCCATGTTGCCACGGAACTGATCAACAGTTGCTAGTTCTACTGTTTCACCAATGCTGATATTACCGCTATCTGGCTGTTCTTCACCGCTTAACATTTTAAATAGCGTTGATTTACCTGCACCATTGGCACCAATAATACCCACAATAGCGCCCTTAGGCATGCTAAAGCTTAAGTCATCAATTAAAACGCGGTCGCCAAAGCTTTTACGTAAGTTGTTTACTTCTAATACTTGGTCACCTAAACGTGGGCCAGGTGGAATAAACAATTCGTTGGTTTCGTTACGTTTTTGGTAATCAGACTGTTGTAGCTCGCTAAACTGCGCCATACGTGCTTTTGACTTAGCTTGACGACCTTTAGGGTTTGAACGCACCCACTCAAGTTCTTGTGCAATTGATTTTTGACGTGCTTTTTCAGATTTTTGCTCTTGTTGTAAGCGGGCATCTTTTTGCTCAAGCCAAGAAGAGTAGTTACCTTCCCACGGAATACCTTCACCACGGTCAAGCTCTAAAATCCAACCTGCTACATTATCAAGGAAGTAGCGGTCATGCGTTACTGCCACAACAGTGCCTTCGTAGTCATGTAAGAAGCGCTCTAGCCAGGCAACCGACTCAGCATCTAAGTGGTTAGTTGGTTCATCGAGAATCAGCATGTCTGGTTTTTCAAGTAACAAACGACAAATAGCAACACGACGACGCTCACCACCCGATAGGTGCTCAATTTTAGCATCCCACTCAGGTAAACGAAGTGCATCGGCAGCACGCTCTAATACGTTATCGATATTATGACCATCGTGCGCTTGAATAACCGCTTCTAATTCACCTTGCTCTTTAGCCAGTGCGTCAAAGTCAGCACCTTCCATTGCGTATTCGTTATACACTTCGTCAAGGCGGTTAAGGGCATGTTTTACTTCACCTACAGCTTCTTCAACAATTTCACGAACTGTTTTGCTTTCGTCTAAAACAGGCTCTTGCGGTAAGTAACCAATTTTAGTGCCTGGTTGAGGGCGAGCTTCACCTTCAAACTCTTCATCAACACCCGCCATAATGCGAAGTAGTGATGATTTACCAGAACCATTTAAACCTAGCACACCAATTTTTGCGCCTGGGAAAAAATGCAACGAAATATCTTTTAAGATAGTGCGTTTTGGTGGCACAACCTTAGATACTCGACTCATCGAGAATATAAACTTATCAGGTAAAACCATGGAAGAAGCCTTCAAATAATAATAAAAATTTCAATGCTGTATTGTAGTGGCTCACAGGTGAAACAGTCAACGAATGGCGTAGCTTTTCAAAAATAAGTAGGCTGTAAGAAAGTGTAGTAAATTGTTTTATATTGTATTGATCAATTGTATGGGTATTTAAATAACTGCATAGTGTTAACAGTTGTTTAGAAGAAAAATATAATGAATAAGTTTAAGTCTAACTTGATTTGCGTTTTCTTAAAAGCGCACATCTTAATTTTAGAGCTGTAATTTGGTTTCACTTTTGTCGTAACACAACTTGAATTTTTATATTGAGCGTTTAGGCGTTTATAAAAGGTATTTAAAACATCACCAGATACTAAACTAAAGGAATAATTATGAAATTAAAATGGCTTGTATCCCTAAGCGCAATAATTTTGGGAGGGTACTCAGTTGCGAGTAACGCTGAGATAATGCGAGTGAATGGACCTTATCAAGGGTTCGGCTTAGGCTCTACCGAATTCGATGTTTACGAAGGGGATAGCCTGCAGTTTACAACGTTTTATACTCAAGTAGGTTATCAGTTTTCACCATATTTTGCACTAGAAGGGCGTTTGGGTATTGGTTTAAATGAGGAGCCAACGCCATTAAATGGGGATGTTTATACTCAAGAACCATTGACAGGAAAAATTACTTCCGAACCTGTACATACTCAAGTTGGTTCCGGCTTACAATTACAAACAAGCATATTTTTAAAAGCTAATTACCCAGTTTCTTCCCGAGTTGGTGTATTTTTATTTGCGGGATACGCTAGAAATAAGTTGAGCTATAACGATGACTACAGCCGTTTTGCAAAAGAAGTTATTGGCTCAAACACAAATCAGTTTCTCATTACAGAGGAAAATTACGATAAGGATGGCAAAACATTTGGGGCGGGGGTTGATTACATGTTAAGCCAACGCTGGCAGGCAAGTGCAGAATACCAGTATTTTGATGCAATTCAAGGTAATATCTATGCTCTTAACTTTTCTATAAATTATCGTTTTTAAAACCGCATGCGCTACTGACTCTGGTAGCGCAACTCAAAAAATATTACTTAATAATTCTAAGTGCTTCTATAAATTTCGTTTACTATCCTAAATTTCATTTAGACATCCATACATCTAGAGGTTGATATTTTTGGCATTCTGTTCATAATGAGGGCGTATTAACTCTCGGTTTTTATGAGCAGGAGCTTTAAGAATGCCAATTACAGTAGAAGACGAATTGCCAGCTATTGCACGTTTACGTCATGAAAACGTGTTTGTAATGCCAAAAACGCGTGCAAAAACCCAAGAAATACGCCCTATGCGTTTGGCTATTCTTAATCTGATGCCTAATAAAGTAGAAACCGAAGTACAGTTTATTCGCTTGTTGGCTAACTCTCCGCTGCAAGTAAATGTTGAGCTATTGCGCCTTGATACGCACCGCAGTAGTAGCAACTCAGAGCAACACTTAGATACTTTTTATCGTTATTTCTCAGAAGTAAAAAACAACAACTACGATGCACTGTTAATTACCGGTGCACCGCTCGCACATCTAGAGTATGAAGAAGTAGCGTATTGGGAAGAGCTCAAAGTAATTATTGATTGGGCCGAGCAACATGTAACTTCTACCTTGTTTTCGTGCTGGGCTGCCCACGCGGCCTTATACCACCGTTATAATTTAAAGCGCGATTTAAAAGACAATAAACTCTGCGGGGTGTTTACCCATCAATGTTACTTTGCCCATGGTGCACTTACCCGCGGCTTTGACGATACCTTTTTAGTACCCCACTCACGCTATGGCCACATAGATATTAATAAAATAAACGCCTGTGAAGAGCTGGTGGTATTAGCGGGCTCTGAACGAGTAGGGGCGTATTTGCTTAAAAATAAATCGGGCAGCCAAGTGTTTATTACCGGCCACCCCGAATACGATGCCGACAGTTTAAAAGCCGAATATGAGCGCGATTTACAAAAAAGTCCCGATGCGCCAAAGCCTGAAAACTATTTTCCTGATGACGATGCCAGCAAACAACCGTCTAAAACATGGCAAAGCCACGCGTTTTTACTGTTTTCAAACTGGTTAAATTATTACGTTTACCAAACCACACCCTATGATATTAACTTAGTTAGCCAAGACGTAAGGACTAACAACTATGCCGAATAATCCTCAAAACAATAAGCATGAACAGCTAAGCGCTGCGCTCAAACAGCGTATTTTAATTTTAGATGGTGCAATGGGAACCATGATCCAAGCGCATAAGCTTGAAGAGCAAGACTACCGTGGTGAACGTTTTAAAGATTGGCACGTGCTTATTAAAGGTAATAACGATTTATTAAGCCTAACCAAGCCTGAAATAATTACTGATATACACCGCAGTTTTTTAGCCGCCGGTGCCGATATTATCGAAACTAACACCTTTAACTCGACCACTATTTCGATGGAAGATTACGACATGGCGAGCATAAGCCGTGAAGTTAATTTAGAGTCAGCTAAGTTAGCCCGTACTGTATGTGATGAATTTAGCGCTAAAACCCCAGAAAAACCGCGCTATGTAGCGGGTGTGTTAGGGCCAACATCTAAAACCTGTTCGTTATCGCCGGATGTAAACGACCCTGGCTATCGTAATATCACCTTTGATAAGTTAGTGACTGCGTATGTGGAGTCTACTCTTGCATTAATGGAAGGCGGCGCTGATTTAATACTTATCGAAACCATATTTGACACCCTAAATGCAAAAGCCGCCTCATTCGCGGTAGAAGAGGCGTTTGAACAAGCAGGGCGTACATTACCAGTGATGATATCAGGCACTATCACCGACGCCTCAGGCCGCACGCTTTCAGGGCAAACCACCGAAGCATTTTATAACTCTATTCGCCATATTAAGCCGCTTTCAATTGGCTTAAATTGCGCTCTTGGGCCAGATTTACTGCGCCAATACGTTGAAGAGCTATCACGCGTGTGCGAAACCTTTGTCTCTGTTCACCCTAATGCGGGCTTACCTAATGAGTTTGGAGAATACGATTTAGAAGCAGATGACATGGCAAAAGAGATTATAGATTGGGGTAAATCGGGCTTTATTAATATTGTTGGCGGTTGCTGCGGCACTACGCCTGCGCACATTCGTGCCTTTGCCAAAGGGCTTGAAGGCGCAGCACCACGAAAATTACCAGAGCTTGAAGTGCGCATGCGTCTGTCAGGCCTAGAAGCCTGTAACTTAAATTAAGGAGCCGCCAATGACCCAACAAATTGCAGTATTTACCAATGTCGGCGAGCGTACTAACGTAACTGGCTCGGCCATGTTTAAACGTTTGATCATGGAAGAAGACTACGAGACCGCCCTTAATGTGGCCCGCGAACAAGTAGAAAATGGCGCCCAGGTTATTGATATCAACATGGACGAAGCCATGCTGGACTCAAAAGCGGCCATGGTGAAGTTTTTAAACTTAATTGCCTCAGAGCCTGATATTTCTAAAGTACCTATTATGGTCGACTCCTCAAAGTGGGAAGTCATCGAAGCAGGCTTAAAGTGTATTCAAGGCAAGGCCATTGTTAACTCCATTTCACTTAAAGAGGGTGAAGAGCCGTTTATTCGCCAAGCTAAAATTATAAAACGCTTTGGCGCCGCCGCTGTTGTGATGGCGTTTGATACCGACGGCCAAGCCGATACCGCCGATCGTAAGTTTGAAATTTGTGAGCGCAGCTACCGTATTTTGGTTGACGAAATTGGTTTTCCGCCAGAAGACATTATATTCGACCCCAACATATTTGCCGTTGCCACCGGCATAGAAGAGCACGACAATTACGCCGTAGAATTTATTGAAGGCACACGCCGCATTAAGCAAAACTTACCGCACTGTAAAGTCTCGGGTGGGGTGTCAAATGTATCGTTTTCATTTAGAGGTAATAATCCGGTACGCGAAGCGATTCACTCGGTATTTTTATACCATGCGATAAAAGCGGGTATGGATATGGGCATAGTAAACGCAGGGCAACTTGCGGTTTACGACGACATCCCCGAAGAACTTCGTAAAGCCGTAGAAGACGTAATTCTTAACACCGACCCAGGTGCAGGTGAGCGCCTTGTTGAACTTGCACCTAAATATTCAGGCATGGCGCAAGCTGAGCGCGTAGAAGATTTAGAATGGCGCACTTGGTCGGTTGAAAAACGCCTAGAGCATGCCCTAGTAAAAGGCATAACCACCTTTATAGATGAAGACACAGAAGAGTGCCGTGCTGGCGCAGATAAACCTATTCACGTGATTGAAGGGCCACTCATGGACGGCATGAACGTGGTTGGGGATTTATTTGGCGCGGGTAAAATGTTTTTACCCCAAGTGGTTAAGTCGGCTCGGGTAATGAAACGCGCGGTCGCTTACCTTGACCCATTCATTGAAGCCGAAAAAGAAGAGGGCGCGACCAACGGTAAAATTGTTATGGCTACCGTAAAAGGTGACGTGCACGATATAGGTAAAAACATTGTAGGCGTAGTACTGCAATGTAATAACTACGAAGTAATCGACTTAGGCGTAATGGTACCTGCCGATAAAATACTGCAAACAGCAATTGACGAAAAAGCCGATATTATAGGCCTTTCGGGCTTAATTACCCCATCGCTTGATGAAATGGTACATGTTGCCAAAGAAATGAAGCGTCGTGGCTTTGAGCTGCCGCTAATGATTGGCGGGGCAACCACCTCAAAAGCGCATACCGCAGTAAAAATAGAGCCGCAGTACGACAAAGGCGTGGTGTATGTAAATAATGCCAGCCGCGCCGTGGGTGTGGTGTCTAATTTATTATCAAAAGAGCATAAAGCAGAGTTTTTAGCTAAAACCAGCGCCGAGTACGACAAAGTACGCGAACAACAAGCACGCAAAAAGCCGCGCTCAAAACCAGTTACCATACAGCGCGCCCGCGATAATGCTGCAAAACTCGATTGGGATAACTACACGCCACCCGTGCCTAAAAAGCTGGGCGTGACTGAGTTTAAAAATGTATCAATCGCGACTTTACGCAAATACATAGACTGGACGCCGTACTTTATGACCTGGTCAATCGCCGGTAAATATCCGCGCATAATAACCGACGAAGTAGTGGGCGAACAAGCACAAAGTCTATTTAAAGACGCCAACGATATGCTCGATGAGCTTGAAAAGTCAGGCACTTTGCAACCATTAGGTGTTATTGGTTTATTCCCAGCAAACCGTGTGGGCGATGATATAGAAATTTACACCGACGAAACCCGCAAAGAGCTATTAACTACCTCATGTCATTTACGCCAGCAAACCGAAAAGACCGACTTTGCTAACTACTGCCTAGCCGATTACATTGCGCCAAAAGGCACACCCGATTACTTTGGTGCGTTTGCGGTAACAGGCGGTTTAGAAGAAGACGACCTCGCCAATGCGTTCGATGCCAAGCAAGATGACTATAATAAAATAATGGTAAAAGCGGTTGCTGATAGGCTTGCCGAGGCCTTTGCTGAATACTTGCACGAGCAGGTGCGTAAAGAGTATTGGGGTTATGCACCGGATGAAAACCTAGGTAACGATGAGCTAATACGCGAAAACTACCAAGGTATTCGCCCAGCGCCTGGTTACCCAGCGTGCCCAGAGCACACCGAGAAAAAGAAAATTTGGCAGTTGCTCGATACCGAAAAACGTATTGGTATGCAGCTCACCAGCTCGTACGCCATGTGGCCAGGGGCCGCGGTTTCGGGTTGGTACTTCTCACACCCAGAGGCTAAGTACTACGCTGTAGCAGCAGTGCAAAAAGATCAGGTTGAAGACTACGCTAAGCGAACAAATATGATGCTCGCAGAAGCCGAAAGGTGGTTATCGCCTAACTTGGGGTATGAGCCAGAGTAAAAGCGAAAGGTTAAATAGCGAAGCGGTCAGTTTTTAGCTGTCAGCTATCAGTAAAACAAAAACGAGCCAAGTTAGGCTCGTTTTTTAAATTATACATAAAAAATTATTAAGAGTTATTGGCGAGTAGCTCATCTACTTTTTTTATAACATCTTCTGGTGTTGGCTCAGTCGTTTGTTGTTTTAACCAATCTGTTATTTCTTCGCTGACTCTATAACCTTTTTCAATGCAGTAGTGTTGAGAGGTAACCCAAATATCTGCCCCCCTAGAAGTGCTATAGGAATTACAAATAGTGTAGCCTTCACTTTTAATTTTACTTTCAATAAAGTAGGTATAAGTAGGAACTGAAATCAATAGTAAAATCAGAGTAACCCCGCAGAGCTTATACCATTTTATTAGAAGTTCTGGTTTTATTTCAATATTTCTTACTTTTAAGAATATCAGTCGAGTAAGCATTGCAAATGCTGGCGTATATAAAATTAAACACGCACTAAAACTTTTCTCATTAAAAATCAGAGGGTGCTTATTTAACGCCTCAAAGACAAATACCAATTCATTATATGATGCAATCGGTAAAACTATGGTGATGATAAAAAATAAAACAAATAAAAAGACACCCTTAATATTTTTACTTAACGCTAATTTTTCGGTTTCATTAAATTCCCTTTAATCATCATTTAAATAAGGCATACAAATAAATCACGGTTAAACTTTATACGGTTTTCGTCATGTGCTTTATAAGCAATTCTTAGACTAGCTATAATTTTTTAGTTATCCTATTAGTATAAATTAAACACATAGCTGTTCCTTCAACAAGTGCGCCTACAAGAATAAAT
>NZ_JASDDF010000026.1:0-80058 GCF_030407535.1 Pseudoalteromonas sp. APC 3224
TAAGATAAAATAAAGAATCTTTAATGCCCGATAGAATATTTAAATCATCAAGGTTTAAATTAAATAGATAGATAGATAGATAGAAGTTTGACTGAAGAAAGATATAAAAAGGAATGGTTTAGAAAGTTCAAAAAGTTTTGCACATTTTAATGAATTATGGTGAAACAGGTTAGTGCTTCACCACGATGAACTTAGGTTCACATAATAAATTATGCTACTTCTACGTTCTCAGCTTCTGGGCCTTTTTGACCTTGCTTGATGCTGAAAGTCACTGCTTGACCTTCGCTAAGAGTGCGAAAACCAGAACCAGTGATTGCGCTGAAATGTACAAACACGTCAGGACCATTTTCTTGTTCAATGAAACCAAAGCCTTTAGCTTCGTTGAAAAATTTTACTTTACCAGTAACCGACATACTAAATTTTCCTGTAAGTCAATAATTAAAATTCAGCCATATTATTATGGCAATATCCTCCCTGAGTCAATGCCCAAAAAACTGGAGGTGATAGTACAGGAAGAAGTAATAACCAAACCGGTAACCTTAAACGCAGCACAATACCGTAATTCAATACGCAAAAACTCAAAGCCAATTAAGGTTAACACATTAATATTTTTTTAGCTCTATTAATTGGGATTTATTTTTGAAGATTCATCGATTTATTACTTTCTTTGTAAGTTTCTAATTTTTAACGGGATAAACAGTTCATAATTTGTGTTTTTTATAAACAGAGTGTATTTTTTTAAAATATGGCCGATCTGCACAGCTTTTTGCTAACTTAAAATAAAAAAACCACCTTAGTTTTAGGTGGTTTTAAATTCTAATTATTTAACTTGCCAGTCAATAACACTATCTGCTTTGATTGGTACAACTTCTGAGTCCCCTAGCGAATAACTTGCTGGCACTGTCCAAGGTGCTTTCTCTAAGGTAATAGTGTCTTTATTACGCGCTAGACCATAAAAATCTGGGCCGAAGTGACTTGCAAAGCCCTCTAACTTATCAAGCGCCCCTGCCTCTTCAAAAGCTTCAGCATAAAGTTCAATAGCTGCGTGCGCAGTATAAGCACCGGCACAACCACATGCCGCTTCTTTTTTATCTTTGTAATGCGGGGCTGAATCCGTGCCTAAAAAGAATTTTTTACTACCACTTGTAGCTGCCGCCATGAGCGCTTGTTGATGAATATTACGCTTTAATATAGGTAAGCAATAATAATGTGGGCGTATACCCCCTGCTAGCATATGGTTGCGGTTATATAACAAATGATGAGCAGTAATTGTAGCTGCTACATTAGCCGAAGCATTTTCAACAAACTCTACCGCATCTTTTGTTGTTATATGTTCAAGGACAATTTTAAGCTCAGGAAAATCTGCGACAACGTCGCCTAAAATAGTATCTAAAAACACTTTTTCACGATCGAATATATCAATAGAAGAGTCAGTAACTTCACCATGTACGAGTAAAAGCATGCCAACTTCTTGCATTGCTTTTAATACTGGATAAATATTTTTTACTGATGTTACACCAGAATCTGAGTTAGTTGTTGCGCCCGCTGGGTAGAGTTTAGCTGCAAAAATTTTACCTGTCGCTTTTGCTTTTTTTATTTCATCAGGCGTCGTTTTGTCGGTAAGGTAAAGCACCATTAAAGGTTCAAACTGCCCTTGAGGTTTTGCAGCCATAATTCGCTCTCGATACGATAATGCGGTTTCTGTACACGTTGCTGGCGGAACTAAATTTGGCATAATAATCGCGCGGCCCATATAGCGGCTAATATCACGCACCGTATCTTTTAACTGATCTCCATCACGTAAATGAACATGCCAATCATCGGGTCTAGTAATCGTTAAAGTTGTCATTTTGCTCGTCATCGTAAAGTCCTAATGCTTAAGTTAACTGATCATAGGCATATGGTGATTTCGAGTAAAGGGCTTATTAGAAATAATCCTTAGATACTACATTTAAAGTTAACTTTACACTTCATGATTCTCATTTAACGTTTTATTTTGTAGAAACGTTAATATTAGGTTAACGTATGTACCTTTAATAATTATAAGGCCTCCCAAAGCTGCCTATGTCGAATACTATCGATACCACTAAAGCGCTCGAAACTAAAACGGATCAGTTGAGTATAATCAATCAGTTCTCATCAAGTTTATTGCAACTGAATACGTTAGAAGCGCTTTTTAGTTACGTCACCACACAAGTTGTTAATCGACTTGGGTTTGTAGATTGTGTTATCTACTTAGCAGATGACAGTCAGTCTTTGCTAAATCAAGTAGCTTCTATGGGTATTAAAAACGGGCATATCAGTTATCAATCTGAGCGAAAAATCATTCGCTTTAGCGAAGGCATTACAGGTTATGCAGCATCTACAGGCCAAGCTTTAATAATTGGCGATGTAACTAAAGACAACCGTTACATAGCTGATGAGCGCCCGGCTCAATCAGAAATATGCGTACCCTTGATATACAAAGATCGTGTCCTAGGGGTTATAGATTGTGAGCACCCAATAAAAAATTACTTTACTAGTTCACATTTAGAGATTTTAACCACCGTAGCTCACTTACTAAGTGCAAAAATCAATCAAGTGAATACCGTTAATAGCTTGCAAGACACTGTTATGCAGCTAAACAATGCACAAAAATTAGAAAGCAGCCTACTGCAAATAGCTAATTTAACTTATAAAGCACAAAATTTAGACACCTTCTTTCAATCTTTGCATGCGATTATTGACAGCTTATTGACTGCGAGTAACTTTTTTATTGCGCTGTACGACAAAAAAGAAGACGCGCTCGACTTTGTTTATACTGTTGAAGGCGGTGTACAAACAAATACCCACAAAGTTATTTCAAAAGAGCAACTAAAAGAAACAGCCTCTTACTATTTGCTGATCAATGAACGCCCACTGTTACTCAATAAACAGCAATACTTTGAACATATTGCACAAGGTCATTTTAAGCTAGTAGGTGAACAAGCGGATTCATGGCTAGGCGTGCCTTTTAAAGTTAATGAGCGCATGAGTGGCGTTATTGTCGTGCAAAGCTATGACAATCAACATTATTACAATGAACATGATAGCTCTTTGCTAACCTATGTAAGTCGACAAATAAGCATGGTTATAGATCGGCATTTAGCTCGTCAAGAGCTTGAGCACAAAGCGCTGCACGATGAGCTAACTGGGCTTGCAAACCGGTCGCTATTAATAGAAAGGATGAAGCATGCAATTTTACGCCTAAATCGCGCAAAAAAAGGCACTTTTCATGCCCTGCTCTATCTGGATTTTGACCGCTTTAAAAGTATTAATGATTCATTAGGCCATGAAGTAGGCGATCACTTTTTAATTGCTATATGTAAGCTTATTACTGAAACCGTTCGCAATACCGATACTTTCTCTCGCTTAGGTGGCGATGAGTTTGCTATTTTCATGGAAAATCTTAGTCATCGTGATCAAGTAAACGTTGCCCTGACTCGTATTAAAACGGCACTATCTGAACCCGTTAATATTGATGGCCATTTACTGCAACCGTCCACCAGCATTGGCGTAGCATTTAGTGGCAACGAAAATGATGAAGCATTTGTATTATTACAACAATCCGATGCGGCTATGTATGAGGCAAAATCATCAGGACGTGGTCAAGTTAAGTTTTTTAATAATGTGATGCGTAATAAGCTAAAAACGCATGCAGATCTTGAAAACGACTTACAGCACGGTATTGAGCATAATGAATTTGAACTGTATTTTCAGCCTATATTCACTATTAACAGTAGTGAAGTTATAGGGTTTGAAGCTCTCGTACGTTGGCATCATCCAAAGAAAGGGTTTGTATCACCGAGCGACTTTATTCCAATTGCAGAAAAGACCGGGCAAATTATTAACTTAGACTTGCATTTACTCGACCTCGCAGCGCAACATATTGCTTTGTGGCAACAACAAGGTCATCGCTTTTTACGTGTCACGGTTAATGTGTCGTCTCGACACTTTGCCAGCTTAGAGTTTGTAGAGCAGCTCCATGAAATTTATAAAAAACACCAACTACCATTAGGCTCATTGTGTCTTGAGATAACAGAGTCGGGGTTAATTGAAAATTTAGAATTAGCGACGCAAATTATACAAGGATTATCGCCTTTAAAAGTGTTGCTTTGCCTAGACGATTTTGGCACTGGCTACTCTGCCTTAGGTTACTTGCATCAACTGCCTATTCATGTGCTAAAAATTGATAAAAGCTTTATTGATAATTTAAAAACTACTGCTAACCCGTTAATAGATGCTATTTTAACCTTGGCTATTTCTTTAGATCTTATTGTTATAGCCGAGGGAATAGAAACCGCTGAACAACTTACTATTTTACAAAAAACCCAATGTGATTACGGCCAAGGCTTTTTAAAATCAAAACCGGTTACAGCAAAAGAGGCTATTTCACTAATACACGCCCCTCTTTAAGTAGCTAAGCACAGCTGGAATTTACAACCTCAAGTATTCAGGATTAAACTGACCGCTGTGCTTACTCGCTTTAATACTCTTAAATAACTTAACCCAGTTTGTAAGAACATACCAATTAAGCCTTGATGCTAACCTTAACAACATGTTTTACAACAACACAGTAATTGTTAAAAACATAACTTATTCCATAACCAAACTCACCCTACACTGTTTTTAATTTCTGTTTAACTATTAAACCTAATTTATGTAATTCACCGATATAAAAATTCATTACAAACTTTCAGATAATATTAGGGCCTATTGATTTCACAATCATCGACAAGCCCCCATTTAACACCTTAATTTAACATGAGCTAAATTCAACAATAAACAAATAACAAAACAACATTTGACTATGGAAAGTTAATAAATTTAATGTTTGCAGTAAAAAACACACCAAACCTCACTTTTATAGCCATCTAGACGTTGAAACGATTTTTATATAAGCGTAGTATGTAGTTAATCTAAGCAATACTCACCATACCCATGAGATTTATTAAAGATGATTGACATTAAACACCTAAAAACTATAGCGACCCTTAAAGAAACGGGATCGTTAGTTAATACAGCCCGCGAGCTATTTTTAACTCAGTCAGCTTTATCACATCAGATCAAAGATTTAGAAAATAAATTAGATTGCCAGTTGTTCGAACGAAAAACTCAACCCGTCCGATTTACACCTCAAGGTATGTTATTACTTGAATTAGCACACGAAATATTACCTAAGTTAGAAGCAACTAAATGCCGATTAAAAGAAAGTTTAAATCAGCCAATCTCACAACTGCGTCTAAGTGTTGAATGTCATGCCTGTTTTCATTGGTTATTGCCTACTATTAAAGAGTTTAATAATTTTTGGCCTGACATAAAAATTGATTACGAACGTGGTTTTAGTTACGACGCCATCCCAGACTTATTAAACGATGAATTAGACCTAGTGCTTACATCAGATGTGCGTGAACCCGACAAACTAGAATACGCCCACCTATTTGACTTTAAACTTAAGCTAATAGTGGCACCGGATCATGACTTAGCTAAAAAAGCCTACGTAACTGCGCTTGATTTAAAAAACGAAACTATTATTTCTTACCCGATTCCCCGTGAGCGCCAAGATATATTTAAGCATTTTATTCAAAATGCACGTTTTGATGGCACGCTTAAAACAGTTGATCAGGGCTTACTTATATTTCAATTAGTCAGTGCAGGTATGGGTGTAGCCGCCCTACCTGATTGGCTCGTTACTCCGTATGAAAGCCAAGGGCTAATTAAGTCAATTCCACTGGGCGCGCTGGGTTTAACCCGTCCGATGTACTTAGCGATGAAAAAAGACATGAAAGACAATCCGGTTTACCGTCATTTTTTAAACACCTGTAAATTAAATAACGGTCGATAAATCTAAAACTTATGAGTAACATGTTAGTAAATATATTCAACCGTGTTACTCATTATGTTTGAACTTAAAAAAATATTGGGCGGTTTACTCATGCCGTTACCATTACTAGGTTTACTTAGCCTAATACTGCTTATTTTTGCACTCAAACAACGAAAGCGTGTTATTACCTTGTCTTTTTTAAGTTTTACAACCTTATTACTTGCCAGTACGCCCTGGGTTGCCAACTTATTGATTAAAAAGAATCAACCTACTTCATTGGCTTTTAATTTCCTTAAGCACCCCAAAATAGACAAAATTGTGGTGCTTGGCTGTGATATAAACCCTAACCCGGCACTCAGCGCTAACAGTCAGCTAGGAAATTGTGCATTAACACGTTTAGTGGAAGGCATTAGGCTCGCAAATATATATCCGCGAGCTCAGCTAATTGTATCGGGTGGGGGTTATGAAAAAATCACCAACAGCGCACTCATGTATAAAACGGCAATTAGCTTGGGTATTAATAAAAATCGTATTGTACAAAATCCAAACGCAATGGACACAGCGCAAGAAGCCGCATTTTTAGCCTCAAAACTTGTCGACTATAATACCGCTTTAGTTACCTCTGTAAGTCATATGCCCAGAGCAATAAATTTATTCAATGCACAAGGTGTCGCAGCAATCCCAGCAGCAACTGACTACCACAACTTTGCCGCTTACCCGTGGTACAAGCAACTCATACCCAACGCAAAAGCATTATTAGTGGTAACTCAATTTGCCCATGAAGTTGTCGGTAATGCATGGATAAAAATACGTCGTACAATAAATCCGGAAGCTCTTTGATTTATTAAATCTTTATTTAGCTAAATATATTATCCCCCTGAAAAACCTCGGTAATTAGTTTATTAACAGGGGATATTAAAAAATAAAAAACACTATTAGCTATAAACAAGCCTATATTTGTTATTGTTGATGGGTTTTAACCTCTGCAGCTTGGTTCCAAAGACGATACAGTGTGAACAAGAATACACAAAGAAATAATAAACTGAGGGCTGTTAGGTTCTCAACCCCTAAAGAATCAAAGGTAGCGCCAAAAGTAAAACCTCCACCAACTAAAAGAACGACCCAAGCGAGTGCAGAGCATGCATTTAATAGGCTAAAACGGCGCCAACTAATCGAGGTGAGCCCAATCGGTAGAGCACCAATAGTGCGAAGCCCTTTTGGATACCGATATAAAAAAATGTAGGCAGTACCATAACGATTTGCAAGCTCAGAGGCTGTTTTAAATAACCGACCTAGTCGGTTTGGCTTTTCAAGCCATGTAGTGCCATATGTTCTTGCGAGAGCAAATCGTAATTCATCCCCCAAATATCCGCCCATAAAAGCTGCCAGAGCAACATAACCAACATCAAGTGCACCGGTATGTGCAGCATAGCCTGCAAATAAGGGTAACCACCCACTTTTTAAAGCACAATAACCAAAAAGTAACAGATAAACCAACAACCCATATTGCTGTATTAAATCTAACATATCTTCCATTTTATACCTTTACGTTGAATTGCCTGGCGGCGAGAAAATAACATTTTAATTTAAACGGGATAATTGCAGCGAAAGATCTGTTATGTACCAATGTAATAGAAGCTTCCTTTGGCTTGATAAAGTAGTTAGTTTTTTTTGAAGATTTTAAATAACCTACTCAGGATAAATGATGAGTAGGTTACATTAATGACATTGCTTTTACGGCAAGCGTTTACACTGGGTTATCTATATCAATAAATGTTACGTCAAAACTATATTGCTCTGCGAGAAGCTCTCCCAGCGCTTTAATACCGTATCGCTCAGTGGCATGGTGACCTGCAGCAAAAAAGTCGATATTTTGCTCGCGTGAACTGTGAATAGTTTGCTCTGATGCCTCACCGGTTAAGTAAGCATCTAACCCCTGCTCGGCTGCTAAGTCAATATACCCTTGCCCACCACCAGTGCACAGCGCAATGGTTTCAATTTTATCATTACGCACTAAGCTTGTTAGTGGCTCGCGATTGAGTACTTGGCCTATTTTTTTAGCAAATTCGCACCCCGTTAGCGGCGTTTTTAACCGCCCCTTCATCGCGACACTGTTGTTAATTGGCTCTAAACCCGCCTCAATTTCAATATCGAGTAATTGCGCCAGTTGAGCGTTATTGCCTATTTCAGGGTGAATATCTAATGGCAAATGATAAGCAAATAAATTGATATCGTTAGCTAAAAGCGCAGCCACACGACGCTTTTTCATGCCTGTAATTGGTTGCGACTCACCTTTCCAAAAATAGCCATGGTGTACCAAAATAGCATCCGCATTTTGTTCAATGGCGGCATCAATAAGCGCTTGGCTTGCTGTAACACCGGTTACTATAGTACGTATTTCATCTTTACCTTCTACCTGAAGTCCGTTTGGACAAAAATCGTTAATGGTTTCTGGTTTCAATAACGTGTTTAACAGTTGATTAAATTCTCTACGTTGCATACTGCTTACCTTACTTTGCACTGAATTTTGTACAAATTTTGGCGGTTATGCACTAAAAATGAAAGGAAAATCGCAAAAAATTGAAAAACAGTTCTAAAATAGGTATAAATACCTCTTCTTTATCTGTGAAAACAACGTATAGGGTCTCTGATGAGCAAACTAGACAAAACAGAAGTGTTATCTGCCTTTGAAGCTGCATATGAAGCTGCTAACGGTAAAAAACCTGAAATAACAACTAAACCTGGCTGGTACAGCGTTGATGGCGGCAAGAATATGCGCCTAGCTGATGTAGCAGAGCTGACTAAAGAATTAAGCTCTGGAAAGTCTACAAAAAAAGCTGCAGTAAAAGCACCCGCTAAAAAAACTAAAAAAGCTGCTCCTGTAAAAGCACAGAAAAAAGCGCCTTTCACCGTGATCACTGAGAACGAAGAAGGTTATACAGCAGAAGAGCTTTGGATAGTAGAGCTTGCTCGTAAAGATCACGACTGTCGCCTACCGCGCGGTGTAGTGTAATTTACTGAGTGCTCAGTTTAAAAGAAACCGCGTTAAGCGGTTTTTTTATGCCCGTCACTTGTTATTAACTACATAATAATTAATCTGAGCTCTAGCTGTTTAGATAAATACAGCATAAAAAAAGCGACTGACTAGCCGCTTTTTTTATCAGTAAGCCTATATATTATTCAAAAAATAATGGGGCACGTTGTTTTTTACCAACTTCGTTCATCGTTGCTGCGTCGAACAAGCGGCCGTTGATCATGGTGTAATCAATTTTGTCTGAATCACGAATGTTTTCCAGTGGATCGCCATCAATAACCATTAAATCTGCCAGCTTACCAACCTCTAATGAGCCTACGTTTTTATCTAAGCCTAGGTATTTAGCAGGATCGAGAGTTGATGCTCGAATAGCCTCAAGCGGCGTCATACCACCTTGAGCAAACATCCACATTTCCCAGTGCGCACCTAAACCTTCACGCTGGCCATGTGCACCTAAATTAACCAGTACACCTAAATCTTGTAGTTCAGCTGCCACACGTGCATTGTTAAAGTGGTTATAGTGATGATCGGGCGCTTTAACACGACGCATTGAACGAGGTAGTAATTGGTTTTTAGGCACAAATTTGCTCAATCGAGGATGATTCCACACATCAGTTTTATCGTACCAGTAGTTTTCACCCCAAATACCGCCATAGGCAACCACCAATGTAGGCGTATAACCTACATCACTTTGTGACCACAACTGCTTAATATCATCATAAATATGTTCAACCGGAATGGAATGCTCAATCCCTGTATGCCCATCAACCACCATACTCAAGTTATGTTGTAATAATGAGCCCCCTTCTGGCACGACCATCATTTCAAGTTCACGACCAGCCTCAATCACTTGCTGACGCTGCTCTCTGCGAGGTTGGTTATAAGATTTAACACTAAACGCCCCTACTTTTTTCAAACGCTCTAAATGAAATTTAGCATCATCTAATGAATCAATATGCGAAGTATAACCAGGCATATTAGCTCCATATAAAATAGTACCAGTGGAGAAAATACGCGGACCGACAATCATACCGGCTTTTTGCATTTCACTGGCAGTGAATATTTCAGTGGTGTCGTTTGATGGATCGTGGATGGTGGTAACACCTAGCGCAAGGCCTGCAAAGTTTTTCCAATTTTGTTGTGGGATAATTTCATCGCTTGCTTGTGAGCCATGCGCATGCGCATCAACCATACCAGGCATAATTGTTTTGCCTGTTACATCAACAATCTTAGCATTTTTTGGAATGCTAATATCTGCAGCAGAGCCAATAGCTTTAATATGCTTACCATCGGTAACAATAACGCCATTTTCAATGACTTTTTCGCCGTCCATGGTAATAATTTTTGCGCCAGTTAAGGCAATCATGCCTTCTGGTTCAGCCATTTTTTTGCTAAAACCAATGTTAGTCCCGCTTTTGACTTTAACGCCTTGGTCATCGGCTTTATTAATAGCAAACATCCCCTCTAAACTTGCATGGTATAGTTCAGGGCCAAGTGTCCAATAGAGTTTATTGCTGTTGGTACTCCAGCTAATATTTTCACCAGCACGAACAGATAATTGCTCAATTGGAAATTGGCTGTCTTTAGGCCCAATATTAATGGTTTTACCACGCTCAACAAACGGTGTTACAAACACTTTAAAGCGCTCTGAAAATGCTAAATACTCACCATCAGGCGATACCCTAAATTCAGTGGCATGTTCTGATTCATAGAGTTTGCGCACTTTTTTACTTTCAAGCTCAACCACACTTAACGTTGGTTTAGGCCATGGACTCATAACATAAACACGATCGTTGGCACTACCAAACTGCGGTTGGTAACCACTTTTAGAAATTAGTTCACTCTTACCACCTTTAGTGCTAACACTATAAATGCCAGGGTGTAATGACCATTTAGGATTTAAAATGCTGCCGCCGCTGGCTTTACGATAAACTACAGTTTTGCCATCAGGGCTAAAGGTAGGCTCTACATATTTACCCGGTTCATCGGTAATCGTATCGCCGCGACCACTTCGTGCAGAAACAACGCGCACTGTGCCTTGTTCATTATCGTCCCATGTGGTGTAGACAATTTTTTTGCCATCACGCGAGTACTGTGGAAATAACTCATAATGATCGGTTTGCTTGGTTAAACGTTTGATTTTTCCTGAGTCTAAATCGCGTTTATAAATATGACCCAGTGCTTCAAACAATGCCGTTTCACCATCTGGGCTAATTTGTACATTTCGCAGCATTTTTACATCAAATTCTTCAGTATCGATATTTTGAGTAAAGCGCACCGCTTTTTGAATTTTTTTCGTGGTGTCTATTTTGAATGCAATATCGCTGACAGATTTATCATCAACATTGAGTTTATGAATGGTGCCACCAGCCCAAAATACTAACTCTTCATTATCTGGTGTCCACGCAATTGTTGGGTATACCCCATGAATAGCCCATGTTTCTTGCATATCGCGCTCTAGCTTGTCATATAGCTTGGTATGCTCACCGCTGGTTAAATCGTATAAGTACAAGCTAGTTTGAAAGTCATCACGCTTTACATAGGCAAGTTTTTTACCATCCGGTGACGGAGTTGGTCTGATTGCCCCACCCATACCACTAATAATCGTTTCTATTTCACCCGTTTCGCGGTCATAACGCTTAATTTTATAAATACCCGCAACCGAATCTTTTGAGTAATGAAAGGTTTTACCTGGGGTTGCATCATGAGAAAAATAAACATAACGACCATCAGGTGAAAACATCGGCTCACCTAAATCTTTTTGATCGTTTTCACGTTTAGTCAGTTGAACCCCTTTACCACCCGCTTTATGATAAAGCCAAACTTCACCCGCGCCTAAAGAGCGACTGGCGGTAAAGTGCTTACGCGCAACTAAATAATCGCCATCAGGGCTCCACGCCGGACTATTAAGTAAACGAAACGTTTCATCCGTTACTGCGGTTTGGTTCTCGCCATTAACGTCCATAACCCAAATATTATCACCGCCACCTTGGTCTGAGGTAAAAGCAATATGCTTGCCATCAGGGCTAAAACGCGGCTGCATTTGCCATGCGATATCAGAGGTTATTTGAGTGGCTTTACCACCACTCATTGGCATAGTGTAAATATCGCCCAGTAAGTCAAATACTAGGGTTTCTCCATAAGGGCTTATATCTACATTCATCCATGTGCCTTGCTCTACACTAATAGAAGCATCTACAAATTGCCCTTTTGGTGAATCAACTTGCCATTTTTTTTCATCTGTTTGCTCTGCGTGTACTTGACCCAATGCCAATGAAACCGATAACGCAAGCGCTGTTTGCAGCATTTTTTTCATGCTTATCTCACTTATTATTGTTGCTGTGTGTTGCTCTATTACATGATTGCAACAAAAACGCTAGCAAGTTACCAGCGTAATAGGATGAAGTGCATAAAATTAATGCCAAACAATAGGATCAAATTGATAAAAATCCACCAGCAGACTGTAAATCTCGGGGTCTTCACGGCGTAAATCCGCTGGTTTTTCTAAAAATGTTTCGGTGATCACCGCAAAAAATTCTGCCTCATTTGTGGCTCCGTAACTATGAATAACATGTGGCATACTATAAGCTACGTGCGTTTTTAACTGCGAAAATGCTCGGCTAAATACCTTGCCCCATTGTTGATATTGGGCCTGCGATGACAGCAGTGGCGTGCCGGTGGTTTTACCGGTTTCTTGATCAAGTTGATGCGCAAACTCATGAAACACTAAATTGTGCCCGTCACTGGGTAAGCGGTTTCCCTCAAGTACATCATGCCAGCTTAGCACCAATGTGCCTCCAGGCCACGACTCACCTTGCCTTACGGTGTTATGAAAACTAACAAGGCCGGCGTTATCGCGACTCTCTTGAGGCGCGTAGTACGCACTGGGATAGAGTAAAATTTCTTTCACGTTTTTATACAAAGGCCAGGGTTTATTTAGTACCAGCAGGCAAGCATCGGCGGCAATAATGAGTTTCATTGCTTCAGTTAGTTGCAACCCATCACAGCCAACAAAGCGCTTTTCATTTAAAAACCACACAATATGAGATGCTAACTTGGCTCGATCTGCATCAGTCATTTTGTTATAGATTGGCATAGCCCGCAGTAACAGCGCATGCTGTTGTGGGCTTAAAGATAAATTACTGTATTTACGGTGCCACAGAGTATTTTGAATATCAGGCCAGCGCCAAAAAATAACGACAAACGCAAAAAGTAAGAAAATCAATAATCCGTTTACCATTTAATAGCCCAATAATTATCTATACAGTATTAATTGGTCCATAAAACTAGAATTCAATTATTTAGCACTAAATAAAAAGCCACACATCTGTTAGAGCGTGGCCTTTACTTTAGCTAGTTGACTGTTTATTTGTAATCGTTCTAACGATACAGAGGCTGCCATGCACATGTACGATAGCCATATCGTTCAAAGTAGAAACGATTACAGTTGGTATCATAATTACTTGAGCCAACATCTATGCGATGTTCACTTATATATTTATTATGCAGAGAAACCTGTTGCCCATTATACAATAAAGTAAAATGAACATGAGGACCTGATGATTGGCCGCCCTCACACAATGCTTGATTATAATTATTGGCATAGCGACCTAACCATGCACCAGGTTGAACATAGTCACCAGTGCTATATTGAAGGTTTGACATATGGTAATAGTTGGTTGAATAGCCACTGGCGTGTGTTACTCGAATATTGCAGGAAGAAAAGCGAGTTACCGTTCCGCCATGCGCAGCTTGAACAAAAGGAGTATTAGCGCCCCAGCCACCAGAGCCATTGTTAAAATCAAGTGATGAGTATGGGTAGCCAGAACCTGTATTTGAGTGAGCGCCACCACTGTACCAATAGCCAGACGGCCACGGTAAGTTCATTTCAAAACTAGCGGCTAAAAGTTGTTTTTCATTATTTTGATCTACACTATTCAATGAACGTTGCAATTGACTAGTGTTACTAGGAAATACACGGTCAAACGTAGCTAAAAACTCAGTCAAAGTCTGTTGATTATTTTTAGAGTTTGATGCCAGTCTATCGCTATCTGCAAACAGACTTACTAGAGCCGCAGTTGCAGCTGTGCTACTCGTAGTTTGGGTTGCCTGATTTCGTTTTTTTAACTTATCTTGTGACTCTTGCCACTGCTTATATGCATAAAAGCGTTGACTTAATTTCATCACTACGTCTTTTACTTGCGCATCAAAACCACGCTTGTCTGTTATACCAGCTAAAGGGTTTTTAATATCAGCATTTGGGTTTGAAAGTAAGCCACTTTGTTGCTCTATCAGCGCTAAAATTACTTTTGGATTAATGCTGGTATAACCTGCCCAGTGTAAAATGAGCTCTTTTTATCTTCAATTGCTGACGCATGTAAAGAAAAAAAGTTATCCCAATCTTCGTTTAATAATGAGTCATTAAACACAAATTGCGTATCATCAATAGTCAGTAAAGAGTTAAGCTTGAGTGATGCTAAAGCCTGTTTAGTAAACAAAAAGTCATCATGCTTATCGCCTTCTGCTAATACCACGGGTGAGGCCCCTAGAAGACTTGCGAATGTAATATTAATTATCTTGTTTTTCATCTTATATTCCTTAAGTAAAAAGCAAAAAACCCCCTAATGGGTACACAAGGTATAGCACCCAAATTAAAATAAAGTTAATTAATATTACTTATGCTTACATATAATTACTTAATGAATTAACTTAACCTACACAAATAATAAAGAAGTTGAAATTCTCTATATGATAAAAGCTGTCGGAAAAAACGATTTAACGCATTAAAGCAGCTCTTTTTAGGAAGCTATGCACTCAACCCTATTTCGGCCATTGTTTTTTGCCTTGTATAAAGCTTGATCAGCACGAGATAATAACCGATCATAATCATCGACATTATCAGAGTCAGAAACACCAAAGCTCACGGTTACGCTAAGCCCTTGGGCAATAGACGAAAAGTCTTTATTTTCAATTTCTTTGCGTAATTGTTCACATAATTGCTGTGCTTGCACAGTATTCATGTCAGGAAATACAAATGTAAATTCTTCACCGCCCCAACGAGCCACTTCTTGCTCGCCTTCACAATGCGCTTTAAGAATATTGGCAACTTCACATATAACCTGATCACCAATCAAATGAGACCAACCATCATTAATGCGTTTAAAGTGGTCAATATCCATAATGGCAATCGCAAGCGGAGTATTACGCGCTTTAAAATCTGTAAAGTTGTCGGCCAGCCAACCATCAAATGCCCGGCGATTCGGTAAGTCGGTGAGCTGATCATGGGTAGCTTGATAAGCAAAGGCACTTGCTTGCTCTTGCAGTGCTTGGGTTTGCTTCACCACTCGGCTAGTTAGCTCTTTTTCTACCTGCTTATAGCGATACAAGCGATAACGATATGCACTATATATGACAACCACAAAAATAAAAAACACCACTAGCTTAAAGCTGGTTTTTTGCCAAAAATGCGATTGAATTTCAAAATGAATCACTTTGTCATTTTGCTGCCAATCGGTATTAGGATAGGCAGAACGCACTGCAAATGAATATTTCCCCGCGGGTAAATTAGTATATTCAGCTGTTGCAATATGAAAACGATCAACCCATTCATCGTTAAAGCCTTTCATTTTTGTTTGAAAGTTTAATCGCTGCGGCATGATAAAACTTAAGCCTGCATAATGGAACGACAGCCGTGTAACTCCAGGTGGCAAAACAAGTGTGTCACCATCAACAGGCAATAACATGGGTTTACCATCTACAGAGAAACTTTCTACAATAGTTGGTAACGGTATCTCGGTGGCTTCTTTTAATCGCGCGGGTTTAACCGTACTCACCCCTTTTGCGGTGGCAAACCAAATAGTACCATCTGAATGCGCTGTAGCCGAAGGCGTTGACCCTCCATTGGCTTGCGCACTGAGCATGCCATCGCCCTCATCGTATAATTGAAAAGCTAGCGTCTGACTACCTTTTGTAGCTGAGTCTAGTAGCTGATTAACCTGCTTATAATTAACTTCAATAATGCCACGGTTACTTGATAGCCAAAGTGAATCTTTAAAGGGAACAATTTGAAAAAGCTTATCAACCGGTAATCCTAACTCCCTCCCTAAAATAGTCATATGGCCATTTGAATGTTGATAACGCAATAAACCTCTATCGGTCGCCATCCAGGTATATTTATCGTCAATATAAAAGCCAAACGCATATTTAGCCAAAAACGCTTCAGGGAACTGAATTGGTTGAAATTTCTCCGTATTGGTATTGTAAACTACTACGCCATTGCCAGTGCCTATCCAAATATTTGCCCTCTTATCTTCACTCAAAGCTAGAATAAAGCCACTCGGCAACTCTTTCTCATTAGTAAATTGGTCTAAGCTGCCGTCGGTATTAACTCGCGTTAACCCCATGGCTGAACCTACCCATAGACGATTTTTTGAATCAAAAAGTAACGATCGTACTTCATTACTACCAAGGCCATTATCACGATTTAAGTAAGGTACAAGCTCGTTATTAACCACCTTCAACACACCTGAAGTGTATGTACCGACCCAAACATCACCTTGGCTTTGTTCAAGTAAGCTCAATACTGAATAAGGAGAGCCTTGCTTAGTACCTTTAAGATGGGTAATTTTATTGTTTTGCAGCCGATCTAAGCCTGTACTCCCGCCTATCCATAAACTGCCATCAGAATGTGACAGTACCGTGCGTACATAATCGCTAGATAAGCCTCGCTTTTTTCCCCACGATGAAAACGGGGCTTCTCTTAACCTAAATACACCCGCGTTGGTCCCTACCCAAATACTGTTTTCTCTGTCTTGTAATAACGACAATATGCGGTTTGCAGGTAAGCCATTTTTAGCATCTAATTGCTCTATGCCATCAACACTGAGTCTAAATACCCCTTTATTAATAGTGCCAAACCACAAATCACCATGGTTATCTTCTAATAAACTAGAAATAGACTCTGCATTAAGCTGTGGATGGGGTGACTCAAACACATTGCCATTTAATACTCGCGCACCTCTTTCACTTCCAATAACAAGGCGTCCTTCACGGGTAATCAATAGAGTATATACAGGTGCATCTGGCAAACCATGATGTGGAGTCATCAATGTAGGCGTGTAATTAACTATTTTATACAGCCCATCACTGGTTGCCGCCCATATAATGCCCTGCTTATCTTCAATTATTCTGTAAGCACTGACGTTTTGTATTATTGGGATATCTTGAGTGCTTTTGGCAGGTCGATAAAACACACCATCATTTTCAAGTGCTAACCACAAATCCTCGTTTTTACTCTTAAATACGTGATTAACCATTGCTTGGGCGTTAGGTTGAGTGTCCCATTGTCGGTGCTGATATAAACTAATACCGCCGCGCGCTCCGGCTATGAGTAAGCCGCCATCGGATGTAGGAGTAAGCGCACGTACGCCTGAATCGGGCAAATCAGTAATTTCTGAGCGGGTAAATAGTTTAAATTCTTGACCGTTAAAGCGGGCAAGCCCTTCCCAAGTAGCCACCCATAAATAGCCATCTTGTGTTTGTGCAAGGCTATTAATGCTATTGTGAGGAAGGCCCGAACGGGTATTCCACGTTTCAAAAAAATAATCGCGCAACGGCAGCCGAGTCTGTTGCTGAGCATCAACAGTAAAAATCACCAACAAGAAACATAAAATCACCAAGCGATTCATCAGACACTGCCTTTATAATTATTAGTTTTTATATTTGAGTAAATTCAAGGTGAAAATTTAATTAGAAAACATCACCAACAAATAATAACATAAGATTTACAACTTTTTCATTAAGTATTATCACTCAAACTATCAAATGAGTGTTGCAAACGTTGGATGAACTTAGCCACATGTAGTCCATCTAATAACGCATGATGGACATCAATTGATAGTGGCATTTCGCCTGTATCGGGGTTGTATTGACCAAACACAAATTTAGGGATGCCACAGCTTTGGCCCTGGGTAAACGCATGCGAAAAGCTGCTAAAGTTTAACCAAGGTAAAACAGAAACGTGAATTAAATCAGCTTGTCCTTCAGTTGCTGCAAAGGCATCAGAAAACAGCGGGTTTAACCTTGCTTCATGACTAATCGCTTTTGCTTTATTAGCAAACTCATTTAACGAGTTTTGCTGTTTAAAATAACTAAAGCGAAACGAGTCATCATCGGCAAGCTCAACCACACTCGCGCGCGTGGTGTTTAAATAATAAGGTTTTTGATTAACAATACGCAGCATCATCGGCTCATACTCATGACATGCTTTTAATAAGCAATAAACATAACCATGAAAAAAAGCACGATTAGTTTGTTTACACGCGGTATATAACTTTTTAGCACTGAGCTTTACACACACATTAAAATAAGGCTGAGTGAAGTTTTGAAACAATTCAAAATGTTGTTTGCGCGGCCACTGATCAAAATCAATAGCCCGAAGAGATAAATCGGCAGAAGACATAAAGTATACACAGAGCAAAAGTAAAATTTTACCTCGCTTTGCCTGTATTCGCATTAATTAAAATGATGCTTTGGGTGTAGTTATACCAAAGTCTTATATAGGCATAAAAAAAGGAGCGATAGTCGCTCCTTAGTTGAACTAAATAAAAAACTTAAAGTCCGTTTTCAATAATTTCTTGAGCAAGTTCATCAGCAATTAAATGCGTTGATTTTTGTTCTTTTTCACTGCGTGTAAAGATTTCAGCTAATGTATCGAAAATCTTCTCTACGTGTTTATTAGACGCCTCTTTACTGTAACCTTCAGGTGCTGTTTCGTAATACACGTTAATAATACCGCCTGCATTTATTACGTAATCTGGTGCATATAAAATACCTTTTTCACGTAAAATTTCACCATGGCGTGACTCTGCAAGCTGATTATTTGCACAACCTGCAACAATTGTTGCTTTTAAACGAGGGATTGTTGTGTCATTGATAGTGGCACCTAACGCACAAGGCGCATACACATCAACATCTAAGTCGTATATTTCATCAATACCAACCGCTGTTGCACCAAAGTCGTTTACTACCCGCTCAACTGCGGCTTGGTTAATATCAGTAACAAATAATTCTGCACCAGCTTCAGCCAAGTGTTTACACAAGCCATAAGCCACTGCACCTAAACCTTGCACAGCCACTTTAATGCCTGAGAAATCTTGAATGCCGCGTTGATGATGAAGCGCTGCTTTCATACCTAAAAACGTGCCGTAAGCTGTAAATGGCGATGGATTACCACTTTTGCCTTCAAGGCCTAGCACGTAGTTTGTTTCTTTGTTCATTATCGCCACATCATCACACGTGATATTTACGTCTTCTGCTGAGTAGTAACTGCCATTTAAACGCTCTAATTGACGACCAAATGCACGGAATAGCTGTTCAGATTTGATCTCTTTTGCATTACCAATAATAACTGACTTACCACCACCAAATGGCAAGCGTGCCACAGCATTTTTATAGGTCATCCCTTTTGATAAACGCAATACATCGTAAACTGCATCCTCATCGTTGGCATAATCCCACATTCTACAACCGCCTACAGCTGGGCCTAAGTTTGTGTTATGTACCGCAATAATGGCCTTTAAACCAGACGCTTTGTCTGAACAAAAAACCACTTGTTCATGGTTATCAAATTCAACTTGATTAAATACAACCACTTTAAATACTCCGAAAATAATGAGCCCTTTTGGGCAAGCACGCTACAAATTGACGAGACTTTATCACTTCAGATACTAGTTCGCTATACTATGAGTAGATAAACCACATAAACCGCACTCAACTGAAAAACAAAACGACTTATTGCGATAAATCAGCATAAAAAATTTAATAATGATTATATTATTAGGTATAAAAGCTAAAAACACCACCGCAATTAAAGTTTACGCTTACGTGAACGTCACTCTAAATTTATATGTAAACTTAATCGTACATCTTGAAAAAGAACACTAGCTCATAAAATACAATGGCTTATATAAAAACTGCCTATATAGCAAAAACTGGTCTGAGGTGTATAAGTATCTGCAAATTTAAAAATAAAAAAACGAGCACACGGTGCTCGCTTTTATAATTACTTTGCAAATTTATTTCATTTTGCTGTCTAGTTCTTCAATTTTTGCTTTCCAAATTGCAGGACCTTGGGTGTGGGCATTTTCACCTTCGCTGTCAACGGCAACTGTTACTGGCATATCTTCTACTTCAAACTCGTAGATAGCTTCCATACCTAAATCTTCAAAGGCAACAACACGTGCTTTTTTAATTGCTTTAGATACTAGGTAAGCCGCACCACCTACAGCCATTAAATACACTGACTGATGCTTTTTAATAGACTCAACCGTTGCAGGGCCTCGTTCAGCTTTACCAATCATTCCCACGATGCCTGTTTTTTCTAACATCATGTCAGTAAATTTGTCCATACGAGTAGCCGTTGTCGGGCCTGCAGGACCTACTGCTTCATCGCCTACTGCATCCACAGGACCAACGTAGTAAATAAACTTGTTATCAAAATCAACTCCTTCAGGTAAACCTTCTCCTGAGTTGATCATATCTTGCAGACGCTTATGAGCAGCATCTCGACCCGTTAAAATAGTACCTGAGAGTAAAACGGTTTCACCCATTTTCCATTCTTTAGTGTCTTCTTTAGTCAGGGTATCTAAATTAACGCGACGTGTGCCCTCACCGACTTCGAAAGTCACTTCTGGCCAATCTTCTAATTTAGGTGCTTTTAAATTCGCAGGGCCTGAACCATCAAGCGTAAAGTGTACGTGGCGCGTAGCAGCACAATTTGGGATCATAACCACTGGCTTTGAAGCCGCGTGAGTTGGTGCTGTTTTAATTTTAATATCAACAACCGTGGTTAACCCACCAAGGCCTTGTGCACCAATGCCTAATTTATTCGCACGTTCAAAAATTTCTAAACGCAGTTTTTCTTCTGTTGTTTCTGCGCCGCGCTCAATGAGTTCATGAATATCAACCGGATCCATTAATGACTCTTTCGCCATTACCGCTGCTTTTTCTGCCGTGCCACCAATACCTATGCCTAGCATGCCTGGTGGACACCAACCCGCACCCATTGTTGGTAGCGTTTTTTCAACCCATTCGGCCACATCGTCAGATGGGTTTAACATCACCATTTTACTTTTGTTCTCTGAGCCACCACCCTTAGCAGCCACCATCACTTCAACTTTATCGCCAGCAACTAAGTCAATGTGTACCACTGATGGCGTATTATCTTTAGTATTTTTACGTGTTCCCGCAGGGTCGGCAACAATCGATGCGCGCAATGGGTTATCTGGATTTAAGTACGCACGACGCGTCCCCTCATCAACCATTTGTTGTACTGTTAAATCGGTTTTATCCCAGTTAACATCCATACCTACTTTTACAAAACAGGTGATGATCCCAGTATCCTGACACAGCGGGCGCTTACCTTCTGCCGACATGCGCGAGTTAATTAAGATTTGCGCAATCGCATCTTTAGCGGCTTTGCTTTGCTCTTTGTTATACGCTTTTTCTAGCGCTTGAACAAAATCAAGAGGATGATAAAACGAGATGTATTGCAAGGCATCTTCAATGCTATCAATAAAGTCTTGCTGACGAATTGTACTCATAGTGGTTCCTTAAGTTGTTGTTACGCACGCTGCACGTAAGCATTATCAAACCCGTGACGGTGGTTCGAACTGTTTTCAACCACAGCGCTCACTAAACGCTGCCAAAAAAATTTGACTTATGATACCCTCCCAGCCCGTTTGGAGCCAGTTCTTAAAGGGGTAGTAAATGCTAAACAATAAAAAAAATTGTGTTGAATTAGCCATATCACAAAATTGTATAGAGGTATTTTCGCATTTTGCTCATTTACCCTACGCTATTTTGCTAGATTCGGGTGATAGCGATCACATTAACAGTCGTTATGACATTATAGCTATTGAGCCCCAAAGCACTCTGGAAGTTAAAAATAATCAAACTGTTTTTAATAACCAAGCGAGTGCTAAAAGCTGCTTTGAAATAATGAACGATGAATTAGCAAAGCTTGATACAACAAAAGCCGCTAACAATTTACCCTTTAATGGTGGCTGGCTTGGTTATTTTGGTTATGACTTAGGGCGTACCATAGAGCAACTGCCAAGCAGTGCTTTAAACGATATTGATTTACCGCAGATGGCCGTTGGACTTTACCTTGATGCACTGATTTACGATAAACAACTGGATACTTGGTTTTATGTTTCGCAGCCAAATGTAGATCGCCTCTCGCTGTATCAGCAATATTTAACGCAACCACCTAAGCACGAAAGCTTTTCGCTTACATCACAGTGGCAGTCAAATATGAGTCAGACAAGTTATAGCGAAAAGTTTGCAGCGATTGAAGAATACTTAAAAAGTGGTGATTGTTATCAAATTAACTTAGCGCAACGTTTTAGTGCACGTTTTCAAGGTTCTCCTTGGACCGCTTATGTTAAATTAACGCAAGCCAATAAAGCCCCTTTTTCTAGTTTTGTTAATCATCCGCAAGGCGCTATTTTATCAATATCACCTGAGCGTTTTATTGCTGTGCATGACAACAAGGTAGAAACAAAACCTATTAAAGGTACGCTACCACGTAAAGCCGATGCTTTAGAAGATGCCAAACAAGCCACATTACTGGCAAACTCCAGTAAAGACCGCGCTGAAAATGTCATGATAGTAGACCTGCTACGGAATGATTTAGGTAAAGTCGCAAAACCGGGCTCTGTTGTTGTACCTTCTTTATTTGCTATTGAAAGCTTTCCGGCAGTACACCATTTGGTAAGTACAGTTACATCCATCCTTGATGAAGGAAAAACAGCAGTCGATCAACTTGAAGCCGCATTCCCTGGAGGCTCTATTACTGGCGCACCAAAAGTACGCGCCATGGAAATAATTGAAGAGCTGGAGCCGCACAGACGCAATATTTATTGTGGCTCTATTGGCTATATCAGCGCCTGCGGTAATATGGATACCAGTATTACCATTCGAACTTTAGTTACTCATCAACAACAAATACATTGTTGGGCTGGCGGTGGCATTGTTGCTGATTCAAAAGTCGAATTGGAATATCAAGAAACATACGATAAAGTAAATAAAATACTCCCTATATTAAATGAAGGTCGCTTTGAATAGTGGAACCATTTCGGCTCGTTTTCAATTAAACCGCAGTTTAGCCGTGGATCAGCTCAAAGATAATAAAAAAAAGCGCGCCAGTGCAGTGATGCTACCTTTGATTGATATAGATAACGAAGCACATGTTTTATTGTGTAAGCGGCCAACCTATTTACATCACCACCCTGGGGAGATTTGTTTACCGGGTGGTAAATTTGAAATTAATGATGTTAACCTGCGCACCACGGCACTGCGTGAATTGCACGAAGAACTTAACATTGCCCCGCATAATGTTCAGGTTTTAGGTCAGCTGCCGGAATACTCTACCCTTACTGGATTTACTATACGTCCTTTTGTGGGCTTGATTAAAAAAGAAACGGTATGGGAGAACGATCACAACGAAGTACAAGCCAGCTTTTTACTCTCTATCGAAGCGTTAAGTAATGAAGCCAATTGGCAACCAATCCCCTTTGAACGTAATGGAAGAACCCTAACTTTAAATGGCTTCAACACTCCTCACGGGCTTTTGTGGGGAGCAACAGCCAGTATTATTAAAAACTTTACAAAGCAACTCGCCATACCAGTTTAAATCTTTGCTAATAAGGGTTACACACCTGGATTTCCACGTTATTATAGTCGACCGTTCAAAGAACAGCTTAATGCTGAGAAAACTAAGTAGAGACACACATTATGATCAGTGCATTTGACATGTTTAGCATTGGTATTGGCCCTTCATCGTCACATACCGTCGGCCCAATGCGTGCATCACGCTTATTTGTTAATGACCTAAACGAGCAACAACTATTAGCAAATGTGACCGATGTAAAAGTAGAGCTTTACGGCTCACTGGGGCAGACAGGTGTTGGTCATGGTTCGGGAAAAGCAGTGATCCTTGGCCTAGCCGGTTATGACCCTGAAACCATAGATGCCGATTTGGTGGACGACATTTTAGCAAAAATAGAAAGTGAGCAGGTTATTTACCTAAACCAAACTCATAAAGCTAAATTCCCTAAACAAGGCGCTATTGTTTTTCATCGCAGAAAAACACTCCCTAAACATTCCAACGCAATGGAAATTATTGCCTATAACAATGGTGAAAAAGTATACAGCAAAGTTTACTACTCTATTGGTGGTGGGTTTATTGTTACAGATGAAGAATTTGAAAAAGAAAAACAAGCGGCTTTAGATATTCGCGAAGAAAACCCTGCCCCGTTCCCGTTTGGCACGGCTAAAGAATTACTCGAAATGTGTAAAGAGTCGGGTTACAGCGTATCAACGTTAATGATGAAAAACGAAAAAACCTTACGCAGTGAAGAAGCCATAAAAGATGAATTATTTAATATTTGGCAAGTAATGAAAGCCTGTATTGAACGTGGTATGCGTACCGAAGGTATTTTACCGGGTGGTTTGAAAGTAAAACGCCGTGCACCAAGCTTATATTTAAAGCTCAATGTAGAAGTGAGTAACGATCCACTTCGTGCTATGGATTGGGTTGATTTATTCGCATTAGCAGTGAATGAAGAAAATGCAGCAGGCGGTCGTGTGGTTACTGCACCTACAAATGGTGCAGCTGGTATCCTACCAGCCGTATTAATGTACTATCATACTTTTATCAAAGAAGTTGATCGAGACATTGCTACTCGGTATTTATTAACCGCGGCCGCTATTGGTATTTTATACAAAAAAAATGCCTCTATCTCAGGTGCTGAAGTGGGTTGCCAAGGTGAAGTTGGTGTTGCCTGTTCAATGGCTGCTGGTGCGCTGACTGAAATTGTTGGTGGTAACGTGGTACACGTAGAAAATGCCGCTGAAATTGGCATGGAACATAACTTAGGATTGACCTGCGACCCAGTGGGCGGCTTAGTGCAGGTACCTTGTATTGAGCGTAATGCAATGGGCGCTATTAAAGCAATTAATGCTTCTCGTCTTGCTATTCGCGGCAGTGGCGAACAAAAAGTATCGCTTGATAAAGTAATTAAAACCATGCTCGATACTGGTAACGATATGAAAACAAAATACAAAGAAACCGCTCGCGGTGGATTAGCTGTTAACATTATCGAGTGTTAATTAGATAGCATAAAAAAGCCGCTTAGTTGCAAAACTAAGCGGCTTTTTCATTACTGTGTAGCTGTTATTTAACCGGTAATTCGATATCAGCAAATAATTTATCAACATCGTCTTGATTACGCAGCAAACTTGCTCGCTCTACTCGCTCTTTGGTTAAATGCGGTGCAAAACGTTCGATAAAGTCATACATGTAAGTACGTAAAAAGCTACCTTTTCTAAAACCAATCTTAGTGGTGCTTGCTTCAAATAAATGGCTAGCATCAATGCACACTAAGTCGTTGTCGTTTACCTGATCAATTGCCATAGATGCAACCACACCGACACCTAATCCCAGGCGCACATACGTTTTAATAACATCGGCATCGGTGGCGGTAAATACAATATGTGGCTCAAGCCCATAGGCGTTAAATGCTTTATCAAGCTCTGAGCGACCAGTAAAACCAAATACATAAGTGATCAAAGGATACTGCGCTATATCTGCCACCGTTAAATTATCGACTTTTTTCGCAAGGGGATGATCTTTAGCAACCACAATACTGCGATTCCAGTGATAACAAGGCAACATAACTAAATCTGAATATAAGTGCAGTGCTTCAGTAGCAATTGCAAAATCTGCATCACCGCGCGCAGCTGCATCCGATATTTGCTGCGGCGTACCTTGGTGCATATGCAGTGACACTGCTGGGTATTTTTGGGTAAAGCCTTGAATTACACTTGGTAACGCATAACGTGCTTGGGTGTGCGTAGTCGCAATATTAAGTTTACCTTGATCGGGCAGCGTATGTTCATTAGCAACCGCTTTAATGCCCTCAACTTTTGAGAGTATTTCTCGCGATATGTTAATGATTTCTTCGCCAGCACCTGTAACGTGAGTTAAATGTTTACCACTACGACCAAAAATTTGTACACCTAGTTCATCTTCTAACATACGTACTTGCTTAGAAATACCAGGCTGGGAGGTAAATAAACTCTCAGCGGTAGCTGAAACATTTAATTTATGATTTTGAACTTCTACGATATATCTAAGTTGTTGTAATTTCATGGCTATGTAGTTTCGTTATAATTCACATTGACAGATAAAAGCGCACCCTAATTAATAGGTAACTATATAAAAGGCTGATTAAGGTTACACAATGTAACAATTAATTTATTGAAATTTCAGGTTAACACAATAAATAAAGTTGAGATAGCAATGATTATCAGCAAACAAAACATAACACATTAAGATTTAAACGCTTTATGCATGGTGTTTTTTTTAGTTAATCGGCGCAAAGTTTCCCACCTTTTATATATTTAATGTAAGATTAGATAATAAGGTTAAGAATTTGAGAATTATAACATGATCGTTTCCATTATAATTGTATTAATTGTTGCGCTTATCGTCATTGCACTGTGGGTTAGTGCTGTTCAACAACATAAAGAAAAACAAGAAGCTGAACGACGTAAAGAGCTAACAAAACAAAAAGCTATCATTGAAGAAACTGAAGAGGCGTTAATGAATAGCGCTAATATCCCACTTTCAGAAGCAACTCAGCGAATATTACAACGTCGTATTCATGATGCGCTAAGTAATATGGTGTCTATTTCAAGCGGTGGTAGCGGACTAAAAAACCGCTTAAAAGAAGCAAAAGAGCGACTACAAAATCCGATTCAAGACGGCTCGGATGGTTTTGTTTTGCCAGGTAATGACAAGCAACTGATATCACTAATACAGGGTATAAAAAAGCTCCGTACTATTATCCGTTCTGAGCACAACAAGGGGAAAGTTGACAGCCAAGCGTTCATTGCAGAAGACAAACGCCTTGAGAAGCTACAACTAAGAATCAACATTGAAAGCCAGATAAAACGTGGTCTAGCAGCTCAAACAGCCGGTATGGTAGGCTCTGCTAGGCAGTACTTTGAAAAAGCATCGACGACGCTAAACAGTGTGTCATTTAATGATGATTACATTACTGCAAAACGGGCTGAAGTCGAAGGCTATCTAGAAACAATAAGCACTGAATTAAAGGCATCAAACGCTACATCATTGAAGAAAAAGAACGAACAAGAGCAAGATGATTTAGACGTACTATTTGCACCGAAAAAGAAATGGTAATTCATTACCTAATAAAAAGCCCATACAACTGTATGGGCTTTTTTATTACTGAAATTTAGTCACTATATAAATTTACATACCCAAACTAAATCTAGCTATTTAACAGAAGCATTAAGATAAAAATGCAAACTTAATAATAAACAGTGCCGTTAAAATCCAAATACTAATACTTACCTGATCTTTTTTACCACACAGTACTTTAACCGCTGTATAAGAAATAAAACCCAATGCAATACCGTGTGCAATTGAAAAGGTCAATGGAGTCATTAACAATACAACACTCACTGGAATTGCATCGGTCATATCATCCCAGTTTACAAACTTTAAGTTTTGTAGCATTAGAACAGATACATATAAGATTGCCCCTGCTGTTGCGTATGCGGGTACCATTTGTGCCAAAGGTGCAAAAAACATCATTAATAAAAAGCAGCAACCTACAACTACAGCCGTTAAGCCCGTTCGGCCCCCCACTGATACTCCCGCTACAGACTCTATATAAGAAGTTGTTGTTGAAGTTCCCAGCATTGCACCGGCAATGGTTGCAGTGCTATCAGCGCTTAATGCGCGACCTAAGCGCGGCATATTGCCGTTTTTATCTGCTAGGCCCGCTTTTTGAGTAACCGCTACCAACGTACCTGAGGTATCAAATAAATCAACAAATAGAAACGCAAAAATAACACTCAACATAGACAGTTCAAAAGCTGCACTAAAATCAAGTTGCATAAAAGTTGGCATTATTGAAGGTGGCATTGCAACAACACCATGATATTCAACTAACCCCATCGACACTGCTATCGCGGTAACGAGTAAAATACTAATTAATACACCGCTTTTAAAATCGCGATAAAGTAATGCCGCAATAATAAAAAAACTAAAAATAGCTAATAGCGGACCCGGTGACGTTATATCGCCTAGCTGCACAAGTGTTGCTGGGCTTGATACAATAATACCAGCACTTTTTAGTGCAATAAGCGCTAAAAATGCACCAATACCGGTTGCTATTGCTTGTTTGAGCACCAGGGGGATTGCATTAATAATCCACTCTCGCACCTTAAATAAGCTTAATATTAAAAATATACACCCTGACATAAACACCGCGCCCAGCGCTGCTTGCCAGCTATAGCCCATACCTAACACCACGCCATAGGTAAAAAATGCATTTAATCCCATACCCGGTGCCAATGCCAATGGATAATTGGCCCACAACCCCATAATAAAACACCCTATTGCAGCGGCAATACAGGTTGCAACAAAGGCAGCACCTTGGTCCATGCCTGCTTCTGCAAGCATAGCTGGGTTAACGAATACGATATAAACCATCGTAATAAATGTAGTCATACCGGCAATACATTCACGGCGAACCGAAGAATCATTTGCACGGATTTTGAATAAGGCTTCGAGCATAATAAACTTGTGGTTGTAAAAAGTGGCGAGATTTTAGCATAAAAATAACTTTTTACAGGACATTTTACCTTGCTATATACTAAACTAGCTAAGTGATTAAAATAACAAACGAAGTAGCATGATCAAAACGACACCAAGTGGCCAAGACTTAGAGCAACAATTAGACAACATTCTTTCTTTTGTAACGCAACCAAGCGATGCAAATCCCCCTGCGAGCTCTAAAAACACCGATCAAGACACATTAAATAAAGCTCTTTATTACCTTAAAAATGAACAAGGCGCCTTAGCCGCAAAATGGATGCGTTTAGCAGCAATGGCAGGAAACTATCGTGCACAGTTTTACTTAGGACTATTTTTTATTAAAGGCCAAGGTGTGCCACAAAGTGTATTTCATGGGGCTGCGTGGCTCAGCTTAGCTAGTAGCCAAGGGTATGATCCAGCAGTAGAAGCAATGAGCGATATACGCAAACACATTAGTACCAAACGACTTAAAGACGCCCAGTGTTATGCCGCCAGCTTATATGAACAAATTCATCAGTTACAATTTTCACATTTGATCCCTATAAGTCACGAAAAATAATTTTACTAGCTAGTAACTCATTCTATCTGTAAATTAATTAAGCGTTTTATAAGTTAAATGCAACAACGCTTAATTTTTTAAACTACTGTATACCTCATGCATTTCAAGATTTATTTGGTTATAGATTAAAAAGCTACCGTCAAAAGTATTCATCCCCAAAAATTATAATTTATTGTTATATATGAACTATTTATTTTTGAATAGTTTCCTTATCGTGCTCAGCTGAATAACTGTACAAAAAAATAGCAAAAAACACTTGCACCAAACAACTGTATAAACTACTGTATACATGTACTGTATAAAAACCCAGTGAGTGAGACGATTATGTTACAGCCTATTACCGTAAGAACAGTTAAGAGCTACCAACAAGATGACCAATCTGATTGTGTTAACGTTGTACAAATTGAAGATGAGATTTCAGCGACGTTTGAATTATTAAAAGTATTACACCAATACAATAGCTTAAATGCATGGACACTTTTAATTGCGCCAGACCATGTACCTAGTAAAGCGTTACTTGATTCATGTTCAATTGATACCAGTAAATTATTAGTTATACGCCAAAAACATTTAGTTAATATAGAGTATGTTTTAAGTTCTGCACTTCACAATGGAAATTTTGCAGCGGTGATCACCTGGACCGACATAATAAATAATCAGCAACTATCACAGTTATCATTAAACCTGAGCCATACACGCACTAAGCTGTATTGCTTTAGCAAAAAAAGCGCTCAAGCTGAGATTTCACTAACGCAATAAGCTTGGTAAACTAGCGTTTTAATACACAGTACATTTATTATGACCTCTAACGCCCTACTATGTTTTTGTGGCAGTCAGCAACTTTATGCTGATTGCTGTGAACCTTTTCATTTAAAAACCAAACAGCCACAAACACCTGAGCAACTTATGCGTGCTCGCTACAGTGCATATGCGGTTAAAAACGCGGCTTTTGTTCGTGAAAGTTACGCAAAAGAAAAGCAAGCTGAAAACTCACTATCAGAAATTAAAGACTTTGCAACTAGTTGCCGCTTTATAAACTTAACCGTATTAGATTCTGGTTATAATGATAAAACAGGGTTTGTAAAGTTTAAAGCCCATTACTTTTATCAAGACTTGTATTGCGAGCTGGCTGAGCATTCAAAGTTTATTAAAGAAGATGAACAGTGGCGATACCTTGATGGTGAGATCACACCGGTTGCTGATATTAAAGTGAAACGCAATGATACTTGTCCTTGCGGCAGTAATAAAAAGTATAAAAAGTGTCATAGTGTATAAGTAACAACCACAAAAAATGGGCCACTTGGCCCATTTTCAAAAACTACACTAAACGCAACTTAGCGCTTTATTCGTCATCATCTTCATCGAAGTCTTGACGCTGTGCAGGTCTTGCTAAAATCTCTAAGTAGAAAGAGGTTAAACCTTGCTTTTCAATTTCACTGATGTGATTGTTAATTTCAGCAACGTGAACAACTTGGGCTTCTTCAGCCGTGTTACCAAACTTACAATCGAATGCCCAGTAGTCGGCATCAACAGGTAAAGTTTTATTACGTTCTCTTTTCAAATATTTTTTCACTTCATGCTTTGCAGCATCAACCATACGAGGGTATTTGATTTTCTCATGATTCAGCGTGAATGTTTTCTTCATTACGTTCCTAATTACCTTGGTTTAATGATAATGGCATCTAATGTCATACCATTTGCGCCATTATAGCAATTGCATTTAAATTTTGGATGCTTTTTTTATATTAAATCGGTTATTAAAATAAAGCACCTACAAAACCACTAATATAAACACAGTTTATTACAATCTAATGGCGCTTAAAAAACAGCATTTAATGTAATTTAATTAGGCACTAAACAAATGTAATGGCTGGTGGAGGGCTTCATTTTGTAAATCATCATAAAATGCTGCGGCATCCATTTGAGGGTTTGATAGCTCGGTGTTGGTATTTTGAATTCGTCGACGTACCGCTAATTCACAATTATCAATCACGTTAAGCGGAATATGATTTTTATCATCACGAATATTAAATGGCTCAGGCTTTAAGCACTGAGTTAACTTTATCTCACTCATCCCTTCGGCGCTTCCCATTTTTGCTAAAAGTTCCGTGTTATTTTTGCCAATTAACATATTAAAACTCTCAGGCGCCAATGGCTGCTTTGGGCCCGCACCTAAGTGTTTACGCAAGGTCTCTTCATCAGCTTGATAACCACTTGCATCACTTTTAGGTAAGTGAAACTCACTAAAATCGAGCGCATCATGAGATAGCATTGCTAATAAAAGAGCAAATTCACCCCGACGGCTTTCATGCACACTTTTATTGAGTCGTGTTTTTAATTGACTCTCTGTGATTAACAAATCACCAATCTGCATAGACTTTAGCCTATTTAACTAATTAATAAGTATTTATCGGCTAAATTTGAATTTTCTTTAGCTTTTTTCTTTACTTAAATAAGAAGTTTGCTATTATCTGCCGCGTTGCATTGGAGGGGTTCCCGAGCGGCCAAAGGGATCAGACTGTAAATCTGACGGCTCAGCCTTCGCTGGTTCGAATCCAGCTCCCTCCACCACTTCTCTTTTTTACCTCGTTTATTTTCCTTACTATTCAAAAACCCATTGTAAACTCATACCATACTTATTTAACCAAGCGCTTGCATTTTTGTGTTCTGAATAAAATAACCCTACACGATGCCAAAACTGTGCACTGTGATTTAAATACTTTAAATGCGCTAACTCATGCACAATTACATAGTCAATGACCCAGGTGGGTGCGCCTGCAAGGTGTAAATTAAAGGTAAGCTCACGCCTGCGGTTACAACTGCCCCAGCGACGCTTATACAATTGAATACGAATATTACTCGGTAGCTTTTCACCCATCAGCTGACAATAGTAGTTTACTCGCATTTCAATATAACTTTCTAATTTCTCATGCAAAAACTGCTCTAGCAAACTTTGATACATTTGCGTTCGATGCTTCACACGTGAAGAAAGACTCAGTAACAGTGTTTGGCTTTCATTGTGCTGCTGCCATTGAGTGCGTGCTGCATTTTCAAATTGCACATTAACAGCTTCATTAAATAATTTAATGCTATGGGTTTTGAGTGGAAACTGTCGTGTATCGGCTTGAATTTGTTGCTTATGTAACTGAGCATCAATCCAGCCCTGTTTACTCAACAGCCATTCATTAATTTGTGTTTTCGTTACAAAATGGGGCGCATAAACTGTAAGCTCTTTGTGTGCGACTTTAATAGCCACAGTTTTTCGCCGACGGCTTCTTCTTAACGTATAATCTAACAATCTAAAGTGCCTATAAGTTATTATAAAATAAAACTTTCTCTATTAGCTTAATAAGTTAATTCGTAGGAGAAAAAACCAGTTAGTAGGTATCGTTTTAATATTGCTCGATACTAAATAGGCTAAACGATGGATCATAAATCTACCCTTGGCTATTTTAACTGTTGAAGTTTTACTAAAAAAAGCCGCTAGCTCTCGAGTTGCACTTTTATGACATTATAATCATGAGAAGTGATTTCATGGCTATTACCACTAATATCTTTAAAATACATAGAAAAAGTCACGCCATGATCAGCTAATATGGTTTTCACTTGGTGCTGCTCAAGATGCTTGAGCCACATAACAAATTGCTCTCCTGTCGCAGCAAAAGCGATTCCTTTACTACGCCCATCGCCTTCAAATAAAGCCAGTCGTGTAGTGGCGTTTTCATCTTCGAGTGTTAAAGGACCTTTTCCCTCTGCATTCCAAAAGGCTAACTCCTCTACTACGGTAAAACCAAGCACCTTTTCATACCACTCAATAGCTTGGTTGAGGCTTTGAACATTTAAATGACAATGATCAATTCCCGAAAGTTTAGGTGTCATCGCGTTGTTCACCAATTTCAGACTTAAGCTGAGCTAAAAAGTCGTGCATGTATGCAGTGCGTCTTTGTGCTTCGGCTTTTGCAGAAGGAGTATTCATACTCTGGGCAATATGCAGTAATTTAATAAAAAAATGATCTAGGGTATACTTTTTATCGTCTGCTTCTCGGTTTAAACAAAATGGATCATCGGGGTTGTATAATAATCGACTAATAGAGCCGCCTACTTTCATACAACGGCTTACGCCAATAGCACCCAAGGCATCCATTCTGTCAGCATCTTGTACAATCTGTGCTTCAACCGTTTTAATAGCAATATTGGCGCTAAAACTATGTGCGGCAATGGCATGGTGAATATCATCAAATAGCGCGTCATCATAGCCAATAGACGCTAAAAAGTTAATCGCTTTATCCGCGGCCATTGTTGATGCCCTTGCTCTATCTGGGTGATTTTTAGCCACTGCGACACAATCATGCAACCAAGCTGCAGGCAATACAATCGCCATATCAGCCTGCTCTGCTATACATAGCTGCACAGCAACACGCACTACCCGTTCAATATGAGTAATATCATGGGCAACATCCGCATGTACTAAGGATGTAATAAAGTCTCTGCATTGCTGATTAAGTTGCTGTAATGAGGGGCTAAGAGCTGAATTGTCCACCGAATTTCCAAAAATCTATTTAAACGAGTTAATAATGGCTACTTTACCGCGATTTATAAGCCCCTTGCAAAACATTCATTGTATGTTGCGCGAGCCTTGACTAAAATACAGCGCTTATTTATTACTACAGAGAAGCCTTATGTCATCTGCCGTTTACCTGCAAGCTGGTCGCGATAAATCATTAAAAAGAAAACACCCTTGGTTATTTTCTAAAGCCATCAAAAAAATTAAAGGTAAACCTGGATTAGGTGACACGGTAACCATACACGACAGTGAGGGTAAATTTTTAGCCACCGCAGCTTACAGTCCTCATTCACAAATACGTGCTCGTGTTTGGAGCTTTGACGAAAAAGAAGTGATTGATCAACATTTCTTTGAGCGTCGTCTTCGCCGTGCTTTAGAAGCTCGCAGCCATGCAATTGAAGAAGGTGGACTTACCGGCTTTAGGTTATGTGCAGCAGAATCAGACTACTTACCCGGTATTACCATAGATAAGTTTGATAATGTAATTGTGTGTCAATTACTAAGCGCAGGCGCAGAACGTCATAAAGGTGAGATTGTTGGTGCTTTAATGGCTATTTTCCCAGGCTCTACTATTTATGAGCGCTCAGATGTAGATGTTCGAACTAAAGAAGGGCTAGAGCCTATTAAGGGCGTACTTTGGGGGAGTGAACCCTCTGAACCTGTCATAATTGAAGAAAATGGTTTAAAAATTGAAGTTGATATTCTAGAAGGCCATAAAACTGGTTTTTATTTAGATCAACGAGATAGCCGTGCTGCACTGGAGCGTTTTTCAAAAGACAAAACCGTATTAAATTGCTTTAGTTATACGGGAACGTTTTCTCTTTATGCCCTGCGCGGTGGCTGTAAACATGTAACCAATGTTGATGTTTCACAACCAGCACTTGATACAGCAAAGCGCAATGTTGAGCATAACAACCTTGATTTAAATAAAGTCGACTTTGTAAAACAAGATGTCTTTAAATTATTACGCCAATACCGTGAAGACGGGGTGATGTTTGATACGATCGTTATGGACCCGCCTAAATTTGCCGATAACAAGGCGCAGTTAACTGGGGCGTGTCGCGGTTACAAGGACATCAATATGATTGCGATGCAAATTTTAAAGCCCGGCGGCACTTTGCTAACATTCTCATGCTCTGGTTTAATGGAACAAAACTTGTTTCAAAAAGTAGTCGCAGATGCAGCCCTTGATGCAGGTAAGGATTTACTGATCATGGAGCGCTTAAATCAAGCAGCTGACCACCCTATTGCAGTCAGCTATCCTGAAGGTTTTTACCTTAAAGGGCTTATTTGTAAGGTTTACTAAAAACTAATTAAGTAGTTAGTTAAACTCTACAATTTCAAGCCCTGCGGTTATCGTGCCATCCTCTTCTGTGCTGGCACGTATTACCTTAACGGTGGCTTTTAAAGGTGCAATGCTCGGATGTGTTGATGCAATATCAACCGATAAAATTGAGTTAAGCTCTAACAAATCATCGAGTTGTAATGAAAGACCCGTTGCACTTAAATCAAGGCAGGTGCCAGTGTAACTGAGCCCAGCAACAGGCTCTATTGAGGTTAACTTCGCTGGCGTGTTAACCTGCATACGTCTATAGTTTCGCTTATCTTCAGTAAACATAATTCCCTCTACACAATATTATTAATTTTTTCTCGTAGTACAGCGATAGAAAAAGGTTTTACAACGTAAGCATCACACCCTGCGTCAAAGCCAGCTTGTTGTTCAAGCTCCGACTCAAGTCCAGATATCATAACCACCGGAATGTTTTTTGTCTCTGGCGTGTGTTTAAGTATGCGACACGTATCATAACCATCGAGTCCAGGCATACACACATCAAGCAAAATAATATCGGGCGGATTTGCAATCGCAGATGCTAAACAACTTTTACCTGAGTCAGCATAGCTCAAATCAAATATTGATGCTAACCCTGCTTTGAGTATTTCAAAATTGAAATACTCATCATCAACCACTAACAACTGTCGCGCTTTGTGTTTTATTAATGAGGACATAGGTATGTCATTTCCTTCTCAAGTTAGTCCCTCTGTTAACTTACTTAGCTTAATAGAGAATAAAGAGATTATTCAATTTCTTTTATCGCATTTAACACACGTTTTGCTGAAATTGGATAAGGCGTACCTAAGGTTTGTGCGAATAAGGATACGCGTAATTCTTGCTGCATCCAAAAAATAGCCTCAACATCAGTAGGCAATGGCATTCCTTTAGGTGTTTTATTCGTTAGTTTTTTATATTCTTGCGCTACTTTTTCAAGCTCTAACACACATAATCTATCACGATTTGGGTCAACAGGTAGTTTTTCTAGGCGTTTTTGAATCGCTTTTAAATAACGAATTAAATCGCCGAGTTTGTCTGCCCCATGTTGACTGACAAAGCCTTTAAAAATAAGTGATTCTAGCTGAGACTTAATATCCCCATGAGCGGTGATCATGGTTAAATCTACACGCCCTTTCATTTTTTTATGCAGTGCATGCGCAATACTCAGCACTTGCTCAACCTGTGTAGCAATGGCCACAACGGTATCGCCTAACTCGCCGCGAATATGCTCTTTAACCGTTTCAAATGCCTCACTTGTACGAATGTCACCATATTTAACTAATAGGCTGTCAACGCCTGATGCAATGCAGTCATCAATTAAATCGGCAATTTTACCAAAAGGATTAAAGTACAATCCTAATTTAGCTTTGTTTGGTAGGTTTTGCTGCAGGTATTTAATTGGTGATGGCACGTTTAAAAGTACTAAACGACGTAAACCTTGCTGGTGCGCTAATTGCGCTTTTATTTCGTTATCGAATAGCTCTACTGCGGCCGTTGATTTTTTATCCACTAGTGCTGGGTAGGCTTTAATTTCGTATTGACCTTGCTTTTTCACATACGATGTTGGTAACTCACCAAAATCCCACTGGATTAAATCGGTTTTTTCTATGCCTTTGTCGGCCACTTTAGATAAGGTGTCTGTCACTTTGCCTTGAAGCTGCGCTTTAAGCTTAGCTAAATCGAGCCCACGGGCAAGAAGTTGGTCGTTTTCATCACGTACTTCAAACTGCAATCTTGAATGAGGAGCAAGGGCTGTTAAATCCCACGCCTCAGGGTCGACTCGCACGCCAGTCATGCGCAATAACCGATTACTTAGTGAGTCGATTAACGAGCCTTGTAGAGGCTCTATGGCCGCTAAAACCGCGTCGGCATAATTAGGCGCAGGGACAAAGTTACGGCGAAGTGACTTTGGCAATGACTTGATTAACCCACAAATTAGCTCATGACGAAATGCCGGTATATGCCAATCAAAACCACTTTCTTGAACTTGGTTTAATAGCGCAACCGGTATTTGTACAGCAACACCATCAACTGCTTGGCCTGGATCAAAATGATAAGTAAGCGGCAGCATTAAGTTATCTTGTTGCCATGTATCTGGATAATCAAATTCAGTAATGCTACTTGCACCATGCTGCATGAGCTCTTCTCGCGTCATGTGCAGGTAGTGTTTGTCTTGCTGTTTTTGTGTTTTATACCACTTAATAAACGCAGCACGATTATTAATATCGTTCGGTATTTTTTTCTCGTAAAACTCAAATAAGGTTTGTTCATCAACTAAAATATCGCGCCTACGAGATTTGTTCTCGAGCACTTGAATATCTTCAATTAATTCGCGGTTATATTGTAAAAATCCTTCATTGAGCCCCAGCTCTTGTTCAACCAGCGCTGTGCGAATAAATAACTCACGGCTTACTTTTGGGTCAATATTGCTGTAAACACAGCGGCGCTTATTAACAATTAATAAGCCATACAAAGTTTGTTGCTCAAAGGCAATCACCGCACCGGGCTTTTTCTCCCAATGAGGCTCTGTGTAGCTGCGTTTTACTAAATGCTGAGCGAATGGTTCTACCCAGTTCACATCAATTTTGGCATTAATACGAGCATAGAGTTTACTGGTTTCCACCAACTCAGCCGACATCATCCATTTTGGACTCTTTTTAAATAATCCTGAGCCTGGGAAAATATGAAATTGGCTATTACGTGCGCCTTTATAAAGCTGCTTTTCGTCTTTAAAACCGATGTGACTGAGCATGCCACTTAAAAGTGCTTTGTGAATAAGCTCGCTGTCTGCAACATTTGTGGTGGCTTTCATTTTCATTTCATTGCACACAGTGCTGATTTGATAAACGATATCTTGCCATTCACGAATACGCATATAGGCTAAAAAGTCTTTTTGACATAACTTTCTAAACTGGCTGTTAGTCAGCTCACTTTGCTGCTCTTCTAAATAATTCCACAGGTTTAAAAAGGCGATAAAGTCAGAATCAGGATCGTCAAAGCGACCATGTTTTTCATTTGCGGCTTGGCGTTTTTCTTGTGGTCGCTCGCGGGGATCTTGAATTGAGAGCGCGGCAACAATAACTATCACCTCACGCAATGCACCCAGTTTATGCGCAGTTAACACCATTTTTGCTAAACGCGGGTCAACCGGCAAACGACTTAGCTCCCGCCCAGATTGTGTTAGGCTGGTTTTTTGATGACGCTTAGCCGCTTTTACTGCTTGTAGCTCTTCAAGCAATGTTAAACCATCATTAATATTTCGGCTATCTGGAGCTTGCACAAAAGGAAATTGCGCCATATCACCCAGCCCAAGGGCTAACATTTGCAAAATAACTGATGCTAAATTAGTACGTAATATTTCAGGGTCAGTAAATTCAGGACGCGATAAAAAGTCATCTTCTGAATATAAACGAATACAAATACCCGCTTCAACACGTCCACAACGCCCCATTCGCTGATTAGCACTGGCTTGCGAAATAGGCTCTATAGGTAAACGTTGCACTTTTGTGCGATAACTATAACGACTAATTCGCGCTGTACCCGGGTCAATAACATAACGAATACCAGGTACTGTTAGCGATGTTTCAGCGACGTTGGTAGAGAGTATAATATGGCGGCGCGAATGCGGCGCAAAAATGCGGTTTTGCTCAGCGTTCGATAGCCTTGAATACAAAGGTAATACATCAGTGTGTTTTAAATTACGCTTGCTTAGTGCATCAGCGGTATCGCGTATTTCTCGCTCACCATTTAAAAAGATCAGTATATCACCAGGACCTTCGGCGCAAAGTTCATCTACCGCATCAAAAATCCCCTGAAGTTGGTCGCCTTCGGCTTCCATATCTTCTTTTTGAATATCACTAATTGGGTTATAGCGTACATCAACTGGAAACGTTCTTCCTGATACTTCAATAATAGGTGCATCATCAAAATGCTTAGAAAAGCGCTCAGGGTCGATAGTTGCTGAGGTAATAATAACTTTTAAATCGGGGCGCTTAGGGAGTAAATTTTTAAGATAACCTAAAATAAAATCAATGTTTAAGCTACGTTCATGCGCTTCATCAATAATAATGGTGTCGTATTGATTTAAAAATCGGTCTTGTTGTATTTCAGCTAATAAAATACCGTCGGTCATCAGTTTGATGTAACTGTTATTAGATACCTGATCGCTAAAACGAATTTTAAAACCGACCTGCTGGCCAAGCTCGCATTGCATTTCTTCTGCGATACGGTTGGCAACACTGCGTGCTGCTAAACGCCTTGGTTGTGTATGGCCAATGTAGCCCTCAACGCCTCGGCCTAGCTCTAAACACATTTTAGGTATTTGTGTGGTTTTGCCTGAGCCAGTTTCACCAGCAATGATCACCACTTGATTATTAGCAATGGCCTCTTTAATGGTGTCTTTTTTTTGACTAACCGGTAACTGCTCAGGGTAAGTAACTTTAGGTAGCCCAGCTAAGCGCTGCTCTCGCAGCGTTTGACTACGACTGATATCAGTCGCAATTTTTTCAAGCGCACTGGTAAGCTTTGCCTCGTCGGTGATTTTTTTAACGCCGTGAAGACGTTTTTTAAAACTGAATTGATCTTTTTTTAAGCACGTTTTTAGCTCGCCAAACAACTGACCTAGGTTTACCACCTGCATACCTTATAAAAATTAGTCAAAGAGCCCCGATTGTAGCAAATTAAATGGCTGGGGTTAATCCTGTAAAGAATATAACAATCAGCGGATTATTATATAAACCACCAGCCACTAACTAATAGTGTTTATTCGTCACTAAAAATACCTACGTAGGTTGCTTGCGTATTCGATTTACTCGCACGATACATGCCTGAAGTATTAAACGGCAGACTAATACTGCCTTTTGTATCAATAATAATAACACCGCCTGTGCCCCCTATCGGTTTAAGCACCTCGTTTATTACTTCATTACCTGCTTGGTCTATGGTTTTACCTTGGTACTTTACTCGCGCACAAATATCACTTGCCACATTATAACGAATAAAATATTCGCCGTGCCCAGTTGCCGAAACCGCACATGAGGCATTTTCAGCAAAAGTGCCTGCGCCAATAACCGGTGCATCGCCAATACGACCAAAACGTTTTGCGGTCATTCCGCCGGTTGACGTGCCCGCCGCTAAATTACCTTGTTTATCCAGTGCCACCGCTCCGACTGTGCCCACTTTATAATTTACTGGTAACGCTTTATGCGCTGCCTGATAATCTTTACTGGTATTTTTGCTCGCCTCGAGTTTCTTTTTGGCTTTTAATAAAGCCTCATAACGATGCTCAGTATCAAATATATTGTTCTCTACTAGGCTCACGCCTTGCTCTTTGGCAAACTCTTCTGCACCTTGACCACTTAACATCACATGCACTGATTTTTCCATTACTAACCGGGCAAGTTTAATTGGACTTTCGATATGTTTAATACCTGACACAGCGCCTGCTTGACGATTGCGACCATCCATTATAGAGGCATCTAATTCGTGACTACCATCATAGGTGTATACCGCACCACGCCCAGCATTAAAATAAGGCGATTGTTCGAGTACTTCAATGGCAGTAGTCACTGCATCAAGGCTTTCTCCGCCTTGTTCAAGTACCTTATATCCGGCCTCAACAGCTTCTGTTAATTTATTGCGATAAGCTTGCTCTTGATCTGCCGTAAATTTACTTTTTTCAATCGTGCCTGCACCGCCATGAATCGCAATGGCAAACGGCGTATTTGTGTTTTCACTCAATGCCTGCGTGCTCAACCCCATTAAACTTGTTGCAATGAGCCCTAATAATAGTGATTTTTTCATTGTGTGTTCTTTTATAAATACAGGATTAAAACCAATGTGAATGGTTATGAAGTTTTTTTCAAGTGAAGTGAGTTTAATGGCACAAAAAAAGCGCCCTAAGGCGCTTTTTTAATTTCGTTTAAAGTTACGCTTGTTGCGCTTTTAAACGTGCTAAACGTGCTACTTGGTGCGTAGACGTTAAGAAAGAATAGATTGGTGCTAAATAACCGCGCTTACGAAGCTCAAGGAAGTCTGCATCGCTTAGCTCATTTAGTTTCTTTTCATCGATAAGGTAAATACCGTTGATGTCTTTTTTCTCACCCTTAATATCAACTGTTAGCGTTTGTGCTACCAGTAGTTCTTTATCAGCAAGGAATTTAGTGAACGCATCGGTTACTTGAGAAAACTCAATGAACGATACTAACGCTTCTTTACGACGCTTAAGGTAATCAGTTTCTTCACCGTTTTCGAATAATGCATTACCCTCTTCTTCACCAACTAATGAGCTCGCTTCGTCAATTACGATACCAAATTGATCTTGCTCTGGGTGCTTTACTAAACCTAATGGGTAACGCGTTGTTGCCATAGGCGCAAATGAAGCTGTCCATTTGTCGCCATCAATAAATAAATTTTCGCCTGGCTCTAGGCCAAACATTGCAACCGCTTGAAAAGTACCTGTTTCGTTATTTTTAACAAAAGACATTGGGAATTCATTAGCGATACGCGCAAACTCATGTGCAACCACTGGCACTAAGTGTTGAGTTTTCATAAATTCGATGTTGATGCCATTTTTAATTTTAGTGTTGGCATGTTTTTCGTTGTGTAAAGGCTGTACTTGTTGCTCCGCCATGTTACTGCTCCGTTATTTATTAATTTGATTTATTACTGTTAGTGGCCTAAGGCTAATGGTTTTGGTGACAAAAAGGAAGTGAAAATTTTGTGTCATTTTGTACGTTAATAATTAACAAAAACATTATCGCTTATTATTTCAACAAATAACCAATAAACGCCACTGAAGATGAAATTCGTAAACACAATTAGCTCAAAAAGCGCTCTTTGACAACGCTGTCTTCGGTGGTATATTAATTTTGTGCCTAAATAAAAAGTTCTCAATTAAATAAGCCCATCAAAAATAGACATTAAATAATGAAAAATTTAACTGTAAACCCAAACTTAATAATTAAAAAGTTGATGATCCCAGGCACTAAACTATCAGCCTTCGTTGTAGATGATTTTCTTTTAGATACCAAGAGTGTAATGAATTTTGCCCATAACATAGCCTATTTTAATCCTATGTTTTCAGACAATTCTTTCTATCCTGGCATTCGCGACAATATGCCACAACCCTACTTAAGGGTTTTACATGCGTTTTTTCAAAATGAAATACTGCCTAAAATAGACAATAAAAATTATCAAGAGTCTATTCTTCATAAAAGTTTACTTTCATTAGTTTCATGCAAACCTGCAAATTTAATTGTTGACCAAAAAGTACCGCATATTGATTCATGTGATGAAAGAGATTACGCATTTGTACATTACTTATCGCCAGAGGAGCTTGGTGGAACAAGTATTTATAAGTATATACCTAAAAACATTATTGAATTTAAACAAGAACATAAGCCACTACTTACAGATATAGTTAATGATGTTAAAAAAGCCCCTGATGAACATCAAGGCTATTTATCTGGCAACACCAGTTTATTTGAGCAGGTCTTTAAAGTTGATGCTAAATTTAACCGCCTTGTTATTTACCAAGGCAACTTATTGCACAGTGCAAATATTTATTCTGAACAAAGCTGCCTAGCCGATGCTAAAAAAGGCCGTCTTTCGATAGCCTCTTTTGCAAGTGTGAGATGAGCTGTTTGAATATACCGCTTACGCCTTTCGCAAAATATTAGATTGTCTGCAGGCCATATTGTTTAATTTTATCTAAAAGCGCTCTGTGGTTGGGTAGCTTATTAAGTAAGTATTGATCAATCTCAGCTCGTTGTTGTAAACGCACTAGACAATGTTCATGCTCTGCTTTTGAACAAGGCAATGCCTTAGTGTTGTAATTCATTCCATAGAGTACAAATAAAAAGTTCTCTAAGTAAAATACTTCAAACTGGCTGAAAAAGTCATCTCTAACTGGAATGAACTCTTCCCACAAACTAAGCTTTTCTTTTAGTGACTCAGAGGTAGTGTCATCATTTTTATTGGCTACCCAAAAAGCTGAATCTGTTCTATCTGAAATACAGTAGTGCAATTTAATAAAATCAATAGTACGTTCCCACGCATACCCCATAGCGTGATTAAACCGCGTTTCTAACTGTTCAAGCTGCTCAGTTGATGATGGAAAACGTAGGGTTAAAAACTTCGCTGAAAAGTCAGTTAATAAAATGGAGGTTGCCTCTAATGGCTCTAAAAACCCTTGCGCTAAGCCAAGTGCGACACAGTTTTTATGCCAAAACTTTTTACGATAACCAACTCTCATGGGGATTTTTCGATAGCTAAGGTCTTGCTTACTTGCCCCTAGATAACGGTCCAGTTTTTCATGTGCTTGTTCGTCGGTCATGTGGTTATTCGAATAAACAAAACCCACTCCCCGCCTATTTGTAAGCGCAATGTCCCATATCCAGCCAGCTTGATGGGCGGTAGCAAGCGTATAAGGTGGAATATCCTCGTCTTCTTTTGTAGGCACTTGCACAACTAGAGCGCTATTTATCAGTAAGCTATCAGACACATCAACAAAAGGAACTTTTAAAGCTTTATCTATCAGTAAAGATTCAAACCCCGAACAATCAATATAAAAGTCAAATTCAAGCTCACCTTCGCTGTCAGTCATTAACGCTGCTATTGTGCCATCATTAGCAAGCTTTACTTGAGTTACATTGGTATGTACGTGAGACACCGAAAACTTATCTTTTGCATTACACGCTAGCAGTTGCGCAAATTTCCCTGCATTAAAATGATACGCATAAGCCAACTCGCCCTCATATTGGGCATTAGTGATATTTTTAGGGGCTAAACCAGCCTCACAAATAGCGTGCTGAGAAGATAAATACTGCGCATGACTTTTTGATTTTTGCTTATCGTTTAACCAATGTTGAGTTAAATGTTTAGTATCGTAGGGGTTTGGCACATCAAACAAGTGATGAAAAAAATTACCTTCTCCATGCTTTTTTTTATCCATCCAGTTAACAAATTTTATCGACTGCTTAAACGTCGCATCACATTGGCGAATAAATTCATCTTCACGAATACCAAAAGTTTTTAGCGTGTTTCTTATGTCGGGTACTGTGCCTTCGCCTACTCCAATTGGCGGTATATCGGGTGACTCAATTAAAGTCACTGAAACACCTTTGCGCTTCAGCAGCTCTTTGCCAATGTGGTTTGCAGCTAACCAACCAGCTGTTCCACCACCTAAAATTGCCACTTTTTTTATATTCATAAATCACCAATGATGTTTAATCTCGTAAAAAAGCCCAGCAATGCTGGGCCTAGATTACTTTTATTAACTCAGCATATTAGAAACGCATTGTTACACCAAGTTTATAACGTGCTTCACCTTCAAAGCTCCACACTGGGAAGTCATTGAGTAGATCAGGGTTTGGTAATGATGTTGATGCATCATTATTACCAAGCTGAATACTGTCTTCCTCTGTTAAGTTAATACCTTCGAAAGTAACATCTAAGTAGTCAGTTACAGAGTACGTTGCACTGAAATCTAGCTGTCCGTAGGCTTGATGCTCACGGTTACCATACCAACCTGGTGCTTCACGAATAATAAACTCTGAACGCCAGTTATATGCTAAACGTGCAGAAAAATCATCATTTTCATAAAAACCAACTACGTTGTAGCTATTTTTCGATGAATCAGAAAATACACCAACACGGTCCGGGTAGTTCTCTGCTGGAGCCTCAGCATCTGAATAGGTATAGTTAAATGAATAACCAAAGCCGTTATCAAACGAATCTTGAATTTGGAACTCAATACCTTCAATTGAACCACCTGTGCCGTTGGTAGAAGAGCTCACAGTCCAACAGTCATATTGCTGCGCGCCACATGGTGGTTCGCCTGCATCTGGGTTGGTTGTATAAACTGGGATATCAATACCAATTTGTTGATTCGTTTGTTGTTGTGTAGAGATAAACGAACTTACTTCTTTAGTAAAGTAAGTGACGCTTAACATTGCATCGTCATCAAAATACCATTCAACACCGATATCAGCTTGGAATGCTTTAAACGGGCTTAAACCAACGTTACCAGTATTTAAAACTTCATTTAAAGGGCGATTATCTGTATAGCCAGCTAGATTACGCGTTGCAAATAAGTCAGCGTAATTAGGACGAGAAATAACTTGTGCTGCCGAGGTACGTAAAATGACGTTGTCAGCTAAGTCCATAACGACGTTTAAGCTTGGTAAGAACTCACTGTAATCTGCTTTATCTGTAGATAAGGTAGAATCGTAAACACCTTCATCGCTTAAGTCATAGTAATCTGACGAAATATCAGTTGAGATGTAACGCACACCTAAATTACCGCGAATACCACCTGCGTCAAAATCAGCCATCGCATAGATTGCTAAATTTTCTTCTTCAATGGTGCCATAAGCTTGTGGGCGTGCAGTATAACCTTCAGTCATTGCTAATGAATCAGCAATCATTAAATCCATATCAGGTTCAGGTATAACAAAGCCACCGCCCGCAGTCACTGTACCAGGGTAGTATGCAGATGCATTTCGCACAGGCACTAAATCTGGGTTTACAATAGCAGCATTACCATCTTGAACAACTTTATGATCGGCATATCTTAAACCAGTTTTAATAGCAGTAACCACACCAAGATCAAGTGGAATTTCGAAATCTAAGTTTAAGTAGCTTTCTTCATCTGAATCAGGATTATATTCAGGCGCCCATGTTTGCGGACTGATGGTATCAGGTAAAATGCTCGCATCGTAAGATTGGTTTGCTAAATTAAATTTAGTCACATCACCAGTCATATCCATAGAGCCATTTAGATCACTATTGTTATTAGTAAACATACCATAGTTTGCAGTTGTTACGTCACTGTCAGCACTGGTTTTACCTACGCGACCTTTAAATGTGAATGACTCTGCATCATATTGCCAGTCAAAATCAACCGTATCAGACTTCATGCTTGCTTTACGCGCCCATGTTTGGAAAAAAGCAGTGCCATTTCCGTCAATTGTGCGAGAGACACAATTACCTGAAGCATTAGTTTGCTCACATGAGCCGTCGCCTGGGAAGATAATTATTTGCGAGTTAGCATTATTTGCATCTAGCTCTAAGCTAGTGTAAGTCAGGCCTAATACAAGCGAATCTGATGGCTGGTATTGCATGGCAACATTATAAGCTGTACGTTCACGTGCTTGTTGGAATGTTGTTGGTGCCATACCGCCACTCCAACCACCTGATGATTCAATACCGTTACGTTGGTAATCTACTTCTGATAAAGAACCCGCCGCTAAGATACCAAATGTTTCATTATTATTTTTCCAGCTGTATAAGCCAGAAAGTTCAGGATCTGTCTCTTCAGAAACTGTACCATAATCAGCTTTTACACTTGCAAATACAGTGTTTGCATCTAAATCTAGAGGTTTACGTGTTTTAACAATAACAGTGCCACCAATACCACCTTCAACTAGATTAGCCTGTGACGACTTATAAACTTCTAAGCCGCCGACTAATTCTGACGGTAATAATGAGTAGTTAAAACTGCGGTCTACGGCTTGTTGGTCAAACCAACTTGTTGACGCAACTGTATGACCATCAAGCAATGTACGTGTAAGTTGTGCTGAAGCACCACGTATCGATACTTGCTGACCCTGTCCAAATTGACGAGATACACTTACACCAGAAATACGACCAAGAGATTCACCTACATCGCCATCAGGAAACTTACCAACATCTTCCGCTGTTACAACATCAACAACAGCATTAGAAAAACGTTTTCCGTTTAAGTTTTCTTTATTTGAAGCGCGTATACCGCGTACTTCAATGACTTCAACATCATCTTGAACTTTAACTTCATCGGCTGCGAATGCAGCACCAGTAAAGCCAGCTCCCACAACTAAGCCGATATTTACTGCTAATAAGCTTTTTTTAAAATTTTTAGCTAACACAGGATTCCCCTCGAATCATTTTATTGGTTTTGTTTATCATTTTGCCTAACCGCCATGACAGCGCTGTCATAGTAGTAACAAACCATACATGCTAAATTACAATTTTGCTACATTTTTCCGCTCTTTTTGTATGAAATTTAACTTAATTATTATTAAGTCATTGATTTTAAATTGATTAATTATTTCATAAAAAAGCAGAGTTCGCCCAAGAATTACTCTCTATACTAGGTATGTAAATAATGACATGTTTATACTTAATGTATTTAAAATAAGAGAGATTGCGAATAGCAGATAAGATTAATGGGTTATATAACTCTGCGCCGAACCAAAATTAACCTACTGTTTTTATTGATAAATATAAGTTTAGTTAGTGACTTTTAAAAATATAAGAGCATTAAAAAGGTACTTAGCTTAAGGGAAATATTTAAACTTCAAATGTTTACAGCACTTTGTTATTAATTGATTAATGACAAAAACATGTCGCAATAAAAAAGGCCAGTAGCAAAAGCAACTGACCTTTCATTAAACCATCAATACAACATGGTTTTAAAGCACCTAGTTTAGACTAAATTAAGGTGCCCAATACACTTCAATGTTGATCTCAGGGTGATTTAGAACTGCACGTAACGGCATATCATTAACATTACCACCCGCTAAAGCTTGCTTATAAACAGCCAGCTTTTCATCGCCACTAATAAGTAATTTAACTACTTTAGACTGTAAAATTGCATTCAGCGTTAAGCTCATTCGTTCGGTAATACTACCTGTTACATCACTCTCAATTGCGTTAATAGCACACACAAGTTGGTTTGAATCTAAGCCGTTTTCCAGCCCTTGAGCATGTGGAAATAACGAAGCAGTATGTCCATCAGGGCCCATCCCTAAAATAGTAACATCAAACGGGCGCTTTAATGCTTGAAACTGCGCTTCACACGAATCAACACCTTGCTCTGCAGTGGCTGCTGCATTTTTCATACTAATAAAATTAGCCGCTGCCCCATGGTTTTGTAGCAAAGTACGCTTAATGAATGCTTCATTACTCTTTTCGTGACTTGCCTCAACCCAACGTTCATCAACCATAGCAACATCAACATGAGCCCAGTTTAAATCAAGGGTTGATAAATGCTTGTACGCAGGTTCAGGTGAAGATCCGCCTGAAACCATTAGCACTGCACGGCCATCAGCTTCAACCCCATTACGTAAGGCCTGCTCTAATGACTGAGATAATTCATCAGTTAAAGCGGCTTTATCGTCAAAAAACTTTTCTACTATTTTTGCCATTACTTATGCCTTATCACCGGTGTTAAACCAAACATGGTTATTCTCTGCTAATAAATCATCAGCGTCTTCAGGACCCCAACTACCCGCTCGGTACAATGAAGGTTTACCCTTCTCTTGCCAACGTTCAATAATTGGATCAATCCACTTCCAAGCTTGGCGTACTTCGTCGCGGTGAATAAATAACGAAGGATTATTAGCGGCTGCATCAAGCATTAAACGTTTATAAGCATCTGAATGGAAACCGTTACTATACGCTTGTGACAATTCAATATTCATCGTTACAGGTTCAAGTTGCATATCCAAGTTATCAAGACGCTTTGACATCAGCGTTAACTGAATGCTTTCTTGTGGCTGTAAGCGAATAATCAAACGGTTTGGTTCAATATTGCCTACGCTGTCTTCATAAACGTTATGTGATACTTTTTTATATTGCACTACAATTTCAGCGCAGCGCTTCGCCATGCGTTTACCAGTTCGCAGATAAAAAGGAACGCCCGCCCAACGCCAGTTATCAATATGCGCACGAATAGCAACGAAAGTTTCGGTTTTACTCGCCCCTTCGTTTAGCTCTTCAAGGTAACCTGGGACTATTTTACCGTTTAAATCACCGGGTACGTACTGACCACGAATAATATTATTATCAACATCTGTATCTTCAAGTGGACGTAATGCTTCTAATACTTTTAATTTTTCATTACGGATGCTGTTAGCGTTTAACTTATGCGGTGACTCCATAGCCACTAAACAAAGTAGTTGTAACAAGTGGTTTTGCACCATGTCACGCAAGGCACCCGCTTTGTCATAAAAACCAGCACGGCTTTCAAGTCCTACTGTTTCTGACAAGCTAATTTGAATATTATCAATCGATTTAGCATCCCACATGTTCTCAAATAATGAATTTGAAAAACGCAGAGCCATTAAGTTTTGAACCGTTTCTTTACCTAAGTAGTGGTCAATACGGAAAATTTGTTCTTCGTTAAAATACTGTGCAATTTTCGCATTAATCACTTCGGCTGACTCACCGCAGTAACCAATTGGTTTTTCGACTACAACGCGCGAGTTGGCAGTAATTAGTTTTTTAGTTGATAATATTTCACAACAGGTGCCATAAACAGCAGGTGGAAGAGATAAGTAAAATACTCGCGATTTATCGCTGTCGTCTTCATCTAGAATTTTTTTCAGTACATCCCAGTTATCATCAGCTTCGGTAACATTGCTCACTACGGGTACTAAAAAGTCTGAAAACGATTTCCAATCTTTGGCGTTATATTCGCCTTCACTTAAAAATTCTTGTAAAGCTTTGTGTGCTGTATCGATGTATTCATCGCATTTACTTTGTTCGCGCACGGTAGGCAAAATACGTGAGCCTTGCGGTAAGTTACCTTCTTGATATGCTCGATACATTGCAGGAAGTAATTTGCGTAACGCAAGATCACCACCGCCCCCAAAAATTATAATATCAAAAGGATTAAGCATAGTTACTCTCTACGTTTATGCTACCTGCCACTACCGTATTGGTAATCAGTTATAGCGGTTTATTATCTGGATAATGTAGGCCTCAGCACAAAGCCTACTAATATTGTTCGTATATGCGCGATTAAAAATGGGTCTAGGGACACTGTAATTCCTCTCACAAAAATACAGGCCCTAGGACTCCAGCGCTACCCGTTCAAAGGTATTTGGTTACTTATTGTGTAATAAGTGAATATGTTACTGCGTACGGTATTGTTTGTAGTACGCCATTAAGCCTTGTGTTGAGCTGTCGTGCTCATTAACCACGTTATCATCGGTTAATTCAGCTTCAATTTTAGATGCTAAGCCTTTACCAAGTTCTACGCCCCACTGATCAAATGAACATATTTGTAAAATAATACCGTGACAAAAAATCTTGTGCTCATACAGTGCAATTAATCGACCGACCGCTTTTGCATCAATCGTGTCTAATAATATAGACGTTGTTGGGCGGTTTCCTTGGTGAATTTTATGCTTTAGCAGCATTTCAATTTGTTCAGGCGTTTTGCCTTTGGCTGTTAAATCAGCCGTTATCTGCTGTGCATCGACCCCGTTCATTAGTGCTTCGGTTTGTGCAAAAAAGTTCGATAATAAAATATCGTGATGCTTATCTACGTTAACCTGAGGCTTTACAGAGCCAATAAAGTCCGCAGGGACAATGACATTGCCTTGGTGCAAACATTGATAAAACGCATGCTGACCGTTTATCCCTGTCATACCCCAAATGATTGGCACGGTAGTGTATGGCACTGTCTGTCCATCAAAGGTTACATGTTTACCATTACTTTCCATTTCACCTTGTTGCAAATATGCTGGCAACATATGCAGGGCTTGGTCGTATGGCAAAATAGCTTGCGAATCAAACCCTAAAAAGCTGGTATTCCAAACACTGAGTAGCGCCATAATTAAAGGAATATTCTGTTCTAGCGGCGCCGATTTAAAGTGCTCATCAACTTCAGACGCTCCCTCTAAAATGGCCTCAAATGCTTCAAACCCAGCATAAAGTGCAATAGGTAAACCAATGGCACTCCAAAGTGAAAAACGACCGCCAACCCAATCCCACATGGTAAATACGTTTTCGTCACTAATACCAAATGCAGCAGTCTTTTCTAAATTAGTGCTTACTGCAACAAAATGCTTTGCTATAGCGCTGTCATCCTTTGCACTGTCTAAAAACCAATCAACCGCTGTTTTTGAGTTAGTCATGGTTTCTGAGGTAGTAAATGTCTTTGACGAAATTACAAATAACGTGGTTTCAGGATCTACTTTATCTAATACTGAAGCGATTTGTACGCCATCTGCGTTTGAAACATAGTGAACGTTTAATGGCTTATCAACCACTGCTTTAAGTGCTTCAGTTGCCGTTTGCGGCCCTAAGTTTGAACCACCAACACCAATGCTAACCACATCTTTTACCGCTTTTCCGGTGTAACCTAGCCATTGACCACTTCGCACTTTTTCAACAAAGGTCTTAATTTTGGCAAGTTCGCTATCGACCGCTTCTGTAATATTTTCGCCGTCAACAATAAGCGGTGCATGAGCGCGATTTCTGAGCGCAGTATGTAAAACCGCACGGTCTTCGGTGATATTAATTTTTTCACCGATAAACATTTTTTCACGCCAGGCTTCAATGTTGCATTCTTTCGCTAATGAAATTAATTGACCAAATACGTTTTCATCTATGCGTTGTTTTGAGTAATCAAACAACACACCTGGAATTTGAGTAGAGAATTGAGAAAAACGAGAATCGTCTTGTGCAAATAAAGTTTTCAGATGTGTTTGTGTCATCTTTTGTGCACTATTTTCTAGTGCTTGCCAACTTACTAACTCAGAACGGCTCGCCATGTAAATATCCCCTAATTAATTAATCTATTGATTTTAAGCGTTTTATTTTATTTTTTACGACACTAAACAAGCGAATTTTGTAAAAAGCAAAGCCCGACATTATAACTTAAATGGTCTAAATTGCGTTATTTTTATGGGCTTTGATGCAGATAATAGCGCAATTTTTTGCTTTTGACACCGGTATCATAAAATTAAAAATTGAATTTAACAACTGTTCGCCTCCTCTGAACAATGAACATTTTATTAATATTCAATTAAAGCATACAAAAAAAAGACCGACACATGTCGGCCTTTTTCTTTTATTAGACTATTAATTGGTCAAAGCTAAACCACCGGATAAGTTAAAAACGCGGTTATAACCAAGTTCAATTAAGTTTGCCGCCGCAATTTTTGAACGGTTTCCGCTGCGACACACCAATATATATTGATTTTTTTTATCTAGTTGGCCTTGGGTAAGTGCATAAGCCATTCGACTTAAAGGAATATTTAAAGTTTTAGCCACAGGCACATCGAGCAATCCACTGATATTGTTAGCGCCATGCTCATAAGACTCTCGCGTATCAATTAAATATACATTGTTACGTGAGAGCAATTCTTTAGCTTGATTAAAACTAAGCTGCGAAGTTTCGACTTTAGGCTTTGCATTAACATAGCCACAAAGCGTATTTGCTGGTGTGTGTTGTTGCGAGTCCGCTTGTTGTTTTTGCATTGCAAATTCGGTATGGCTGATATCACCTTTAATAAGCGCTTTTAATAAAGGTGTTTGCTGCTGTTGCACAGCCCAATTCATAGCAAAACACTGTTGATAATCATGCCCAGAGCACACCACGCTGCTTGGATTAAGCTCTGCCGCTAAATGAGTAAGAGAGTGTGCCATTTGCATCGCATCTCCCCCATCAAGTACTGTATTACCAAGCCCTGCAGGTAAAATTAAATCACCACAAAAGCAGTACTGTACATCGCCGTTATTGGCTTTTAATAAATAACTCACGCTATCTTGGCTGTGCCCGGGCGTCGATAGCTTTACAAGTACTTGTTCAGTTAGTTGCAATTGTTCACAGTTAATAGGCCAGCCTAATTGATCAACTTCGCCAGCCACTAAGTTTTCTTTAAGTGCGCTGCGCATTAAATCAAGAGCGCAGTGACGATCTTGGTGCTCATGCGTGTTTAAAATAGCGGTAATAGTTAGATTTTGCGTTTTCACTATTTTTTCAAATCGAGGGATCAGTTCAATAATTGGGTCAATAACAAATGCCTGTTGATCGTCAGCTACATACAACCAACTGCAAGCACCTTGATGTCTAAATTGGGTAAGCCCCAAGGCACATACTTCTTGTGCTACCAAGCTACTATCAGAAATAACCAAACAATTTGCTTGTAACACTGTTTTAAGTGCACGAATTTGTTCACATGCATAGTCTATTTGCGCCATAGTGGCGGCAGGTCCAAACGATAAACGAATCGCATTTTCACTTTGCCACTGTGAGGCTCCCATCGCATCAAGTACAAAGCTTTGAGTTGCGCCCGTGCTACAGGCTGAGCCACCGCTGACTCTAATACCTGCAGCGTCAAATAAATCAATAACTTCTTTACTGGTTAAATCATTAACCGCAAAGTTTAACGTTGTGGGTACTGAGTAGGTAAAGTCATGGTTAAAAGTAATACTTCCAAAAGTATCAACTAAAGCGTTATGTAATTTATCGCGATACAAATTAAGTACATCTGCTGATTTAAAAGTATCGTCTTGTTTATCAAGCAGCAAACTAAACAGCTTATTTAGCCCTGCAATACCGGGCAGGTTCTCTGTACCTGAGCGCATGCCACTTTCTTGGCCGCCACCAGCAATAAACGGCGTATATGGACTACCTTGACGGATATACAATAAGCCTATGCCTTTAGGTGCATAGAGTTTATGCCCTGAAAAAGGTGCATAATCAATCGTTGTTTCACTTAAATTGAGCTGTTGTTTACCCAGTGCCTGCACACAGTCAACCATCCAAGTCACATCGTTATTACGACTGCGGATCACATCTTCTATAGCACTTAAATCTTGGTATACACCGGTTTCATTATTAACAGCCATAGTACAAATCATCAGGGCGTTATCAATATGCTGAGCAATAAAGTCTAAATCTAAAATACCGTCTCGGTTAACCGGAATAGCAATAATTTCAGCATTAATTTCAAGCACGGCATTCCAATGTTTTAATGTATTAGGCACCGCTTTATGTTCAGTTGCTCCGTACAATAAAACCGGTTTAGATTTTGTGTGCTGTTTGGCATTAATTAAGGTTGATACGATAGCAGTTTGAATACCTTCGGTCGCACCTGAGGTAAATAATATATCGCCCTGCTGCGCACCAATCACGCTGCGCGCTTTTTGCCTCGTTTGTTCTAATAAGTGTTTGGCTTGAATACCGGTTATATGGGGACTTGAGGGATTACCAAAACAAATTTGCATCGCATGGCACACAACCTCTGCAATACATGGCAATACAGGTGTGGTCGCATTTGCATCAAGATAAACTTGGTTGTTGGGTTCATCTGGCAATAAAAACTCTGACATTAAAAACGCACCTTATTACTAAAAAATATATCTTATTTCCAATAGTACATAGTTTTAAAAGGAATGAATAATAATCTTTAGTAATTAAAGTGCGTTTACTATACTTTTTAGTTACCGAGCTCTTCTGCGAGTTCTTCATGTGTGGATGACCACGCCTTAATAAGCGCTTTTACTAATGATGCTAATGGAATAGCAAAAAACACCCCCCAAAAGCCCCACAGCCCACCAAAAAATAGTACGGCAACAATAATAAACACCGGATTTAAATCAACCGCTTCAGAGAACAATAAAGGGACTAACACATTGCCATCAAGCGCTTGAATAATGCCGTAAATAATTAAAATGGTCCAAAACTGGGTTTCTAAACCAAACTGAAACAGCGCCACCGCCGCCACAGGTATAGTCACCAGCGCAGCACCAACAAATGGAATAAGCACCGAAAAGCCAACTAACACACCAAGCAGCGCCGCATAACGTAAATCCAATACCGTAAAGGCAATAAAAGACACCGAGCCAATAATTAAAATTTCGAATACTTTACCCCGAATATAATTCATTATTTGCTGATTCATTTCATGCCACACTTGCAAAATTAAGCGTCGTTGGCGCGGGATCAGTTTAGCAATGCTGGCACTGAGCTCTACTTTATCTTTCAGCATAAAAAACACCAGTAGCGGTACTAAAATAAGATAAATTAACCACGCAACAGCATCTTTTAATGAATTGAGCGATGCCGACAGCACCACTTGGCCAAATTCAAGCACTTTGGTCTCTACCGTTACCACAATAGACTGTACTTGCTCTGCGCTAATAAGGCTGGGATATTTAGCTGGAAGGTCGAGTAAAAACGATTTACCTTGCTCAACCATATGCGGTGTTTCTTGCACTAAGTTACTACTTTGCTGCCAAAGCACCGGGCCAATAACTAATATTAAGGTGAGCATAATACCAATAAATATCAGCATGACTATGCTAGTGGCAGTAAAACGCTTTAAGCCAAATCGCTCCAAGTGAACTACAGGCCAATCTAACAAATAAGCAATGATCAGCGCCACTAACACAGGCACAATTAATGGGCCAAAAAAGTACAACATGGCAACCAGTGCCAATAATAAAAAAAGTAAAGTTACTGAATTAGGATCAGAAAACTTTTTTTCATACCATGCTTTTACATATTCAAACACGCAACGGCTCCACTAATAACAACGCTTGTTGTTTATTTAACTTGTAATAATACATTTTTTTTTGCAAATATCGTTCAATATCATCTGTATTTTGCTCGCTTGAGATATTAAAGGTAATTGCTTGTTTTAACGATATTGCCTCACGCAGCCCTAATTTAAACTGAATAAATTGCTGAGGGCATTTATAAGCGCGCAAATCTAGCTCTAGCATACTCGTTTCACTACCTGTTCACATTAATAATAAGTCCTATAGCTGGGCTAACTAAGATTAACCGCAGTTAAATTTAACTTTTTCTTAAAACAACCTCTGCAATGGTTTATCCTTATAGCATAGTTAGCTAAAAGGATACGTTAATGCCTAATTCGCATAATAAAGCGCAATTGCCTAGCAATCCAACTCTCAAAGAAATTAATTGGTTTAAAAAGCAAATTAATTGGGGAGAGCTGCCGCATTTTTATCATTTAGTAGCCTCATCGGTAAGTGAGTGTGAAAGCATTTTAGATCACGGGTTTGATAATGCTATAAAGCGTATCATCGACAAACGCAATTGGAACCTAGAGTCCTTGGGTATCGACCCAAACGAGCTTTTTGAGAAAGAGAGTAATAACAAGCCACGAATTTCGTTGCATCAAGTATTTACCGAACGCGGTTTTGAACTACAAGCGTTTCCTTATTCTAATGATACTACCATCGATAGATACGCTCGACATGATGAGTCAATGGAATTTATATTATGGGATCCATTAACCATGAAAACTGTGATTCGCATTAATCAACTACATAAATTCATAGGTTTTTATTTAGAACAAGGCGATGAAGCAGACAAAGCGCTAATATTGCATTCACATAAAGTAGTTCATAAGATTATTGCTTTTTTACAAACTCAATTGAACATTGTTAAGGTTGATGGGGTCACAATAAAGTCGTTTTATCAATTATGTGAAAAGGACAGCCGTTTATATACAGATGATCCAACAAGTGCCCCTGATAAAAAATAAACAAGGAATATAATGCAACTAAAATCCGCCTTTATCACTTTATGCAGTGCAGTGCTTACATTTAGCCTACTAATGAGTGAGCCGTTAAAGGCACAAACAAATCTTCAACTGCCCGACTTAGGCACGTCTGCGCTGCAGGCATTACCACTGGAGAAAGAAAGAGCGATTGGTGAAGTGATGATGATGCAGATCAGAGGGTCTTCACCATTAATTAACGATCCAGTGCTTGATGAGTACCTAACAACCTTAGGCCGAAAATTAGTTGCGAACGCCAATGATGTACGCTTCGGTTTTTCATTTTTTTGGTTAAATAACCCAGAAATTAACGCATTTGCATTTTATGGCGGTCATGTAGGTGTTCACACAGGCTTAATTGCTCAAGCCGATAACGAAAGTCAGTTTGCCTCAGTACTTGGTCATGAAATCGCGCACGTAACACAACGCCACTTAGCAAGGCGTATTCAGCAACAACAAGACAATAGCGGTCTCACCATTGCCGGTATGATAGCCGGTATTTTAGCAACCGTTGTAGCCCCAGATGCAGGCATAGCAATTATTTCAGCCAGCCAAACACAGTCGGCATTTAGCCAACTCACCCATAGCCGCTCTGCCGAACAAGAAGCCGATAGAATTGGCATGCAAACCCTTAACAATGCAGGATTTGATGCAAGAGCTTCTAGTGAATTTTTAACTAAACTGGCAGCGCAAATTCGTTATAAATATAAACCCCCGGCGTTTTTACTCACTCACCCGCTACCAGAAAGCCGCGTGTCGGATGTACGTTTGCGTGCCGAGCAATATCCAAAACGCCAAATAGGTTCAAGCCTTGATTTTAATTTAGCTAAAAGCCGTGTACTAGCACGCTACGATAACGAGCCGGAAAATGCAGAGGCCTTATTTAGAAAGTTAATGCGCGAAAATACCTATAACAACGTAGCACTACAGTATGGTTTAGCAATTAGCTTAGTTGATCAAAAGAAAATGGATGAAGCGCAGCCTATCCTAGATGAGCTATTGGCAAGTGATCCTAAAAATTTATTTTATATTGATACAAAAACAGATTTGCTAATTGCACAAAAAAAAGCAGCTGAAGCAGTTAGTTATTTAAGTGAGTTAAATAACTACCGGCCAAACAACCAAGTAATTACTTTAAATTTTGCAAACGCCGCGTTGGAAGCTGAGCAATATGAGTTAGCCGAAAATGTACTAAAGTCATTTTTATTAGAGAAGCCAGATCATAGTCTAGGTAAGCAGCTTTTAACCGATGCCTATAAAAAGCAAGAAAAATTAGCCGCGTATCATGAAGCAAACGCCGATGTGTTGTCGCAATATGGCGCATATTTAAAAGCGGCTGACGAAATACAAAAAGCACTTAATTTTGTTGAGCCAACTGAAAATGTGAAACAACAGCGTTTAAAAGCGTTACTCACACAATATCGGTTATTACAAAAAGAGCTTGCAAGGCTTTAAGTATTTGGCGAGTTCACCTAAAATAGCCACAATTTATACTTTGGATTTATTTTTATGTCAGTTACTATTTACCATAATCCGCGCTGTTCAAAATCACGCGAAACACTTAAGCTATTACAAAGTAAAAACATTGAACCGAGTGTTGTTGAATACTTAAAAACACCGCTTTCTCATGAGCAAATTAGTACCTTAGTTTCTCAACTTGGGTTTAATTCTGCACGAGATCTAATGCGTACCAAAGAAGAGCAGTACAAAGCCCTTAATTTAAAAGATGAAAATGATGAGTCGGCACTAATTGCTGCCATGGTGGAACATCCAAAATTAATTGAACGCCCCATTGTTGTTAGCAACAACAAAGCAGCCTTGGGTCGCCCGCCTGAAAACGTATTAAGCGTTCTATAATGAGCACAACCATTGTGGTGCTGTACCACTCAAGCCATGGCTCTGTAGAAGCCATGGCGCATGAAATTGCAGAGTCGATAGAACAACAAGGCGCAACCGCCTTGCTGCGCACGTTTGTGGCTAAAAACCCGCACGACATTGTGATAAATAAAGACGATTTAGTTGCTTGTGATGGGCTTGCATTTGGTACACCTACCCGCTTTGGCATGATGGCCGCACAGGCAAAGACATTTTGGGAAACCACCAGTGACCTGTGGCTTAAAGGCCAACTTATAGATAAGCCTGCCTGTGTGTTTTCATCATCGAGTAGTATGCATGGGGGAAATGAAGCAACCCTACTTAACTTGTCACTGCCGTTATTACATCACGGGATGATGTTAATGGGGGTACCTTACGATGTACCAGAACTTCTTGGCACCGAAACTGGAGGCACACCTTACGGCGCTTCCCACGTTGCTGGCAGCAGCAACAGCTCTACCCTAAGTAAAGATGAAATTAAAATATGTCAAAGCGTAGGCAAACGCTTGACGCAAGTAGCGAGTAAACTTAAATGACCCAAAAGAGCGAGTCTGCTAAAAAGCCAGTGACCGTAAAATTTCAGCGCCTAGCCTTATTTGGTTATTTTGGCCTGCTGATTTTAATGCCACTATGGATGTTTGTATTAGCCCCCAGAGAAGGCCACAGTAACGCCTTTCTTTTTTTAGTCTATGTGCTACCACTGTTATTACCTTTAAAAGGCATACTGCAAGATAAAACCTACACTTATGCGTGGGCTAATTTTATCGTTATGTTTTATTTTATTCATGGCTTTACATTGCTATGGGTTGCTCAAGATGAACTCGTATGGGTATTACTAGAGTTACTTTTCGCCTCGTCTATGTTTATTGGCTGCACTTACTATGCACGCCATAGAGGACAAGAGCTTGGACTTAAGATTCGCAAGCTTAAAGATGAACTTGCTGAAGAAAAAGCAGCGCATGAACACGATAAAAACAACTCATAGCTAGCAGCTCAAAACATAAAAAACGCGCTTTATTAGCGCGTTTTTTTGTAATTAAATAAATGGTTAAACTAACTCGCTTAAAGCAGCTAACCCCACTATGCAAGCTAAACCTAGCTGGGCTATAAGGCTAAAAGCCGATACCACTCTTAATAAAAACAATCCCCAAGGATGTTTAATATGCGGGTACAACGAACAACGCTTTAAATTTGTCGCAAAGAAAAAACACACCACCGCCGTCATGGTCATAAAAAGAGTAAGCTCACTTTTTATAGTGATGTTTTCATCAAAAAAGAAAAACAACTGAAGTGGTAGCAATAACGCCACAACCGCGTGTAATACATGCACTTTTTTAATTCGATCTAACTGCCCTTCTGGCGATAATTCTTTAATACCAAAATCACGTTCAAGGCATTTAACTAAGTTACTGGCTTTGATACTTACCGCTAAACGGTAACAACTTAATCCGTCGTTATTACGCGCTCTAAAATCATACCCTGCTTTAAGCAATAAAATCATTAACGATTCATTTTTACTCATCACCGCGTAATGCAGCGCTGTATTACCTTTATTGTCGACGGCTTTTTTATCTTGGTATTGCAGGAGCATTTCTATTACATTTACATAGCCTTTTTCTGCAGCCCACATAAATGCTGTTTTGTTATCTTCATCGGTCAAGGTACCCGTCGCACCTTGTTCAATAAAGCGCATGGCCATGGTTTGCTTAGCTTTTTTCTTGTTTAAATGGGCAAGTAAGGCATTTTCTAACAACACAATAGAATCAACATCAGGCGAAACCTGAGTTAATAAAGTAAAGTAATCTTTGCCTGCAGCTACCTTTTCGCTGGTGAGCTCTGCTAAATAGTCAATGTCTGCAATCGACTGAGGAATATACGCACTTAAGCGTTCTCTAAAGTCGACCTCTTGCCAAATAGATAGGGTGTCTGCTGCCGACAACTTGGCACCCTGTTCTAGGGCATGCTCTATTAGAGTGAAAAAGCGTTTACTAAAAAATAGGCTAATCAATGAAAGCGGCGTTTCAATATTATTTTGTGCCGATACACTTGCGTATTTTTCAAGTCGCTGACACAGCATTAACACAATATTTTCTATGCTGTAGTCATTAGCAAAATAGTGCTCTTTAAGTGCTGCAATATAGACTTGTGCATCCTCATCATATTCACAAATATGCTGAAAGTAACATTCTTCAAACGGCTCTAGGGGGGTTAACCAGGTTAAATAATAAATTGGGGGCAAAACCGTGGTGCAAACACCATCATCTTCTTCAGTAGAACGACAGGCAGGCCAAGCTTCTAAAGCATCTAAAATGAAGGCACCGTTTTGTTCAACCAGCCCTTTGACCAGTAACGGGTATTCCTTTGGCCAAATTAGTACATTTTCCATTAAAACAACACAACTCCAGTGTAGCTCGGGTGAGTGGTCAGTTATAACAGTTTTTAGCTGACACCACGCTTAATCAAAGAAGCCGATATTCTAACACAGCTAGGTTGCCAAGCTAGCGTAAACTCGTGCAATATAGGCCAAAATACAAAAGCAACTAACGACATGGGCCATTAGCTGCTTTTACGGTTGGAGCTTTTAATTACAAAGGAACTAACTTTGCTGAAGTTCTGCTGTGACTTGATCTAAACCCACATCAGAAATACGTTGAATGATCTCTTTTTGCTTAGCACTAAGTAACGAAATCCCCTCAGCAACAATATCGTATACTTTCCATTGCTGATCGTTCCCCAAACGAAGTTTAAAGTGTAAATCTATGGTGGGTTTATTAGCTTCAATAATTTGCGTTTTAACTGTGGCAAATTTAGAGTCGCTTGCAGCAGCGTCTTGCTCAAAAATTACATCTTGCCCTGTGTACTTCACAAGCGCACTAGCATAAGTGCCCGTTAAGTAATGCTCTACCGCATCTATAAACGCAACGCCTTGTTCACGGTTAATGCCTTTAATATGTTTACCTAATAATTTAAACGACACAAACTTAATATCAATATGTGGCATCAAACGCTGCTCAACAATTAATGACATCGCTTCTTTGCTGGCATTACCTTGCGCATTTACCTGCCCAATATCGTTAAATAATGATTCGGCTACAGTTTGCAATAATTGTTTAGGTGACGGCTGCGTTTGTGCAGTGAGTGCGCTACTAAAAAAAACAGCAATAACCACTAAAAGCTTTATAAGTTTCATAATAAATGCATAGTTTAAATAATTAAGTTTAGTGTAATCTACGCAAATGACAGGCAACAAAAAAGGCATAAATAAGCAACTTATTAATGCCCAATTAGCACCAATAAAATTAATTAAATAAATTCAATTAGTTAAAAACTTTAGTTAACAAGCCATCTACAAGCGGATTTTTGTCCTCATTGAAAACAGTAATTCACCGCCCTTATCATTTAATTACTATTTAAATTTACCTACCAGTAGGTCGTTATGAAAACCTCATTTGAGATGATTTCAATTATTATTTTTTGTTTATTTTTACTGCCAACAAATGCAGCCTATGCATCCTCAAGCCATGGCTACGCTGTGGACTTATTAAAAGGCGAAGGTAATGTGACTGGGATAAAGCTTGCGTATCAATATCATCCCAAGGGTGCACAAAACTTTGTTGGCGATGCCCGCTTTTACCTTGAAAGCAGCATTAACCTGTGGCATTCCCGCCATGATCAACAGTCACAATCCAACCTAGTATTCGCTGTTTCACCAGTTGTGCAGTTTCCGGCATTTAGCGTATACAATACGCCATTCTATGTGGAGGCTGGTATTGGCTTTTCCCTACTTGATGAGCACCATTTTGCAGGTAAAAACCTAAGTACTCACTATCAGTTTGAAGATAGAATAGGCCTAGTGGCCGATTTTGGAGAAACCAACGTAGCACTGCGTATTATCCACTATTCAAACGCAGGATTTAAAGCACCTAATCCAGGAATAAACTTTTTAACATTGTCGGTAGCACAACGGTTTTAAACGCCCGTAATAAACACTCGAAATGTTGCGGCTTATATTGAAAGCGGTCATAATTACTGCTTAAAAAACAATAAGGTCAACAACATGCAAATTTGGCAAATCGTACTCGTTATCTCGATTGTACTGGCTATTGTTATCGGTAATTTAGCACTGCTGCGTTTAAGTGCAAAAAGCGAGTTTAAAGCCTCCCCCTCTATTACTCATAAAAAAGACATAAAAAAGCCCTGAATAATCAGGGCTTTTTTCGTTTAAATCATTACTTAGCCAACTAACCAGTGTGCCATTAAGGCAATAACAGGCAATGTAACTAATGTTCTGAGAATGAAAATAACAAACAACTCAAAAATATTAACTGGTATTTTACTTCCTAATAAAAGTGCGCCCACTTCAGACATATAAATAAGTTGCGTCACACTCATGGCTGCAATAATAAAACGTGTTACATCACTTTCAATTGAACCTGCAGCTAGAATAGAAGGAATAAACATATCTGCAAAACCGACCATAATAGTTTGTGCAGCCATTTCAGCTTCTGGTACTTGTAAAAGCTCCAAGAACGGAATAAACGGCATACCTAAATACTGAAATATCGGGGTATATTCAGCAATAATAAGTGCAAATGTACCCACAGCCATGACTACTGGTAATACTGCAAACACCATATCAAATGCATTGTGTATACCTTCTTCTAAGGTGCCCTTCAAGCCTGGCGCTTTTTCTGCTTTAGTTAATGCAACATCAAGTGAATGCTTAAATAATGTTTTGCCTTCAGGAACCAATTCAGCGTTTCCATCGGGCTCTTCACCATCAATAAGCACGTCCTTTTTAAAACGCAGTGGTGGTAAACGCGGAACAATTATCGCAGCCACTACACCCGCTAAACACACGGTTAGGTAGAAAGGTGCAAATAAGTATTCAAGCTTTACTTGGCCAATAACAACCAAACAAAAGGTAATTGATACAGCTGAGAAAGTGGTGCCAATAATCGCAGCTTCACGTTGAGTGTAATATTTATCTTCGTACTGACGCGCAGTCATCAAAATGCCCACACTACCATCACCTAACCATGAAGCAACGCAGTTAACTGCACTGCGCCCTGGTACACCAAATAATGGACGCATTACTTTAGTAAGCAAGGTACCCACCAGCTCAAGTAAACCAAAATTAAGTAATAAAGGCAGTAATAAGCCCGCTAAAATAAATACCGAAAACAGCACCGGTAATAAATCTTTTAATACTAGCAAGCCAGTATTTTCTGAGGTAATAGCATGCGGCCCCACTTGAAAATAAGTTAAAAGCACAAACGCCATACCAAATAACCGTGTTACTAACCAAATCCAACTCACATTAAACAAATGATTTAATAAGCGAAATTTGGTTAAGCTTTTCGGTTTAAAGACACTAAGCACCAGCGACATTACACCAGTAATACAAATAATGGTAGCTATTAGCCCTAGTGCTATCTCACTGAATGAGGCTTGAATTGCCTTGGCCATTACCGCGATAGGTATCGTCATTATTTCGCCAGACGGTACTGGCGTCATGAACAAAAAAACGCCGATTAAAGAAGGAATTAAAAAAACCAACCATACTTTCAAATCATAACTTTTTTGAACGGATGCTGGGCGTGATGAATCTAACTGAGACATATTTTCAACCTGTAAAAACCACAAAAAGAGCTAAGTGCTCTTTTTGTGGTAAGTATTTATAATTATTAAATTTTAATACCGCGCTTAATTAACGCCGCTTCTAATGCTTGCTGTAAACCATTCATTGTACCTGGTTCAAGCGTTTCGCCTTTGTCATCCATCCACGTAAGACTGGTGCCACCTTGCTTGGTTTTGCTAACCAAAATTTGGTATTGGCCTTCATCAATTGGTAATTCTGTTGGTTCATCGCCCCAAATAGAATCCCATACGCTACTTTCTACTTTGGCGTAATCTGCTGTAATTAAACCTGTCTCTTGGTTTATTTCAACAATGGTGAAAGATAAGCGCTCTAAGAATCCAGAAAAGCGATCGAATACTGTATCGTAGGCTTGCTCAGTAACAAGTGCTGCATTGCCTTTGTTATCAAACCCAAGCTCTAATGAAATTACCCCTTTACGCTTACGCATATCAACTTCAAGTTGACGATAGCGGTAATCAAACTCACTTACTACTTGGTTAAGTGCACGTACTTCTAGCTGCTGTTTTAATAAATCAGTCAAAGGCTTATCGCCTTTAAAATCAATAAGCTCAGCAGTTAAAGACGCTGTACGTTGATGCTCTTTTTCTTCAATAGTAAATTTAAAACGTTCTAAATCAACACTTTCATCATCGCCCCATAACCAGCTTTCCTCTGGCTTAACAATAGCGTACCAATCTGTTTCAAGTGTTCCTTGCATTTTGTTTTGTTGTGTCGCACTAATGTTGTTATCAGCAAGCACTGCTTGAATCGAGTCCCAAATGAATACATCTAAATCGTCAATGCCATCATTTTTATCAAAATAAATACGTGCTTGTTTATCTGCTTCCTCAACCCAACTGCCTTTAGCAACCGTTAATACTTGCGCCGGCGGACGATAGTTTGTTGCCTCCGGATTATTATCATATTGACCCACATCCATCTTATAAACAGGATCTTGAGCGGGTTGTGATAACGAAGCAGGTGCTTTAACCGGCTCATGGGCGCGGTAGTTACGCTCATTATGGGCATCACTTGTAAATACACTACACCCTGACAAACTTACCAATACACTTACTGCAAGTGCTTTTGGGATCCAATACTGCACAGATAATTCTCCTTAGCATACCCTTAATTGTTTTAACAAATATATGAGTGGGTAATACCGATTTGGTTCAGTGTAAAATCAATATTAACTTTACATTTATAATTTGCTTATCTAACTGCATTAAGCCAACAAGATGACCGACAGACTAAGCTACAAATAGACACATTTTTGCTATGGTACTTTCACAAGCTTGTAAAAACAAGAAACACTGCACTATTAACCGCCTAAAATTAACCGTCGCTGTAGTTTAACGCGGGTTTTGTGTTAAACTTTGCCGCCGTGCAACGCTACGTGTTTATTTTTTGTTGCCAAGTCGGTTGTTATCATCCAAGTAACTTAGGTACTTTAAAACCCATGACTGCATTTTCAAATCATCAAATTGTTTTAACCGCAATTGGCGAAGATAGATCGGGCATCGTTAGTGAGCTTACGCAACTCGTCAGTGATTGCCACTGTAATATTATAGATAGCCGCATTGCTATTTTAGGCAACGAACTTACTTTTATTATGCTACTTAGCGGTGATATGTCAGCCATTAGCCGTATTGAGCACACCCTGCCTACCAAAGGTATGGAGCTTGGCCTGCTTACTATGATGAAACGCACTTCAAGCCATAATCAAAGCGAGTTTTGTGCAGGTTACACCCTAGAATATACTGGCATAGACACCCCTGGCACCTTGAGTAAAGTAACGCGCTTTTTTGCAGACAGTAATATTAATATTTGCTCATTAAAATCAGATACCTATGAAGAAGATACTGAACTTAAAATGCGCTGTGAACTTGAATTTAATATTCCCGTTGACGTTGACATTGACCAATTTAAAATTAGTTTTGAAAACCTTTCGCACGTTTTAAACGTAGATTACATCTTTCGACGTATTCGCTAAGGAGTTTAGCATGAACAAAATTACCCCATTACAAAGTGGCGACACAGCACCGGCTTTTAGCTTACAAAACCAAAATGACGAAACCGTCGTGCTCAACGAGTTATTAAAAGAAAAACAAGTATTGGTATACTTTTACCCTAAAGCGTCAACGCCAGGCTGTACCATACAAGCCGAGAATCTGCGTGACCAACAAGCCGAGCTTGCAAAATTCAACACTCACGTGGTTGGTATAAGCCCAGATCCAATTAAGCGCCTTAAAAACTTTGAAACTAAAAAAGAGCTTAACTTTGACCTACTTTCTGACGAAGATCATGCCATTGCTGAGGCATTTGGCGTGTGGGGATACAAAAAGTTTATGGGCAAAGAATATGATGGTATCCACCGCCTCACTTTCTTAGTCGGTCAAGACGGTAAAATTAAACACTTGTTTGATAAATTTAAAACCAAAGATCATCACCAAGTGGTATTGGATTATTTAGCTGCTGAATAAAGGCTAAACAAGATAAAATAAAAGCGTTGCTCAAGGGCAACGCTTTTTTGTATTTATCGCTTTAGTACTTTAGCATTCCTGCCGATAGCTAAATTGGTAACGAATAACATTATGGATAATTAACCGTGATACAGCTAAATAAACACTCAGCCTTTGACGTTAAAATTGCAGCAGAAAAAATGAGTGTTGCACAACAAACAAAAGAAACAACTAAAAATAAGGACAACGCTGATTATCAATTATCAGACAGAGAGCGAAATAAACTCTCGGGAAAAGAGGCTGATCAAAACGTTGAAAAAACCACAAATTCAGAAATGCCTGAATATATTGCAAAAATGATAGAGCAACTTAAAGAGCTCAAACAGCTGCTTGAAGAACAAAAAGAACAACTCACTCAATTACAAGCTCAATCGGACCAAGAAGACGAGGCAATACAAGCACAAATTGAAGCACAAGCAAACATCGTTTCATCAACACAATCTCAGGTAATAGCGCTGGTGCAAATGATTAGCCAAGCCATGAAAGATGCAGGTATTACAGACGCTGGCGCACTTGTCAGTGCCATTGTTTGAATTTTCAGAAACAGCGATTCAGCTTCATATAAATTTACTTTATAGTAGCGTTTTTGTGTTTACCTTCGACTTAATATTTCAATAGTAAATACGCCTACCCTAGCGATTAAAAATTACGTTATGCACTAAGTTTTAAGTTTTAAGTTTTAAGTTTTAAGTTTTAAGTTTTAAGCTTAAAGCTTTAAGCTTTAAGCTTTAAGCTGTTCAAGAAGATTATTATTGTTGTGACAGTACATTTAAAAGTTAGTAATTTACTTAACCCCTGAAACGTATTTTATTTTTATATTGCACATTAATTTGATTACCTAAGCGAGTATATTAGCCAGTTGAGCTCATAGCGAGAACCTGTCATTCAGATCAGTCGTCATTAACTTAGTAAGAATAAGAGGAAAGTGTCCTCTTTTTTACGTGTTTATATAAGCTACAGAAATTATAATATTTATAGCTGGCAATAACTTAAGCTATTTGTTATTAATATAATTTCATAAAATAAGGATGTTTTCGCGCTAAAATAGAGAAAGTGTCCTCTGATAAAGCTGTTATATGGCTCTATAAAATGGATGTTCTATGAAAATTCAGGATGACTACTCAAGATCATTACAAGAAATATATGATTCATTCCCAGAAAAAACACATGAACCTCTAGATCAAGATATCAAATTAATATGGGGCTATTTTATTGCTTGGGGTTTGTTCACGCTGTTAGCCTTAGGTTCAATCGTATATTTAGTTTTGCTAAATCCATTTAATGAAAGTTTTGGTATTTGGTTTCAGCGCTCTGGTTCGCTTATTTCATTAATTGCAGTTTTAACTGAAACTGTATTTATTATTAAATTAAGCAAATTGGTTAATATCTCTCACCCAGTTCAACTGACATATGAGATTTATCTATTCAGGCGCTTTAAATCACTTCTAAACCTCTCAATATTTATTACAGCAATACTTTTGTTCGTAGGAACCATAATTTGGGGGTATGGTGACTTACTATTTTAAATGGTTTGGCTATCAGCCATATAATAAGGGTTTTCAAGTCGGACAAATTGTGGTCGGCTCTTTGTTAGTACCTCACTTATTTTAGCCAACCACAATTTGCCGCTTAAAACGGCGTTAGGCAAAAGTAGTTCACTTGGATATAATTTTATTCTTTCTTTATGTAATTAGTTTAGTCGTCATGGCTGATACAAAGCTAAAAGAATTTCCTTCGGGACAGCGCTTCCTTAATGGGTTAGAAAATGGAACTGTTACTACTTTAAGATGGCGAGCAGAATCTGATCCAGATCTTGATATGGTTGGCATCAAGAAAGTTTTACTCATTTCAACTGTAATTTTATTTATTGTAGCGTTTTTGATGATGTCCAATGGGATACAACCCAATATTTATTTCGCATCCACATTTCTTGTTAATTTTCTTTTATTCACGTCAGTTCAGTGGTTTTTAGACATAAAAAAAGAAACCATAAAAATGGTTGGCTTTGTGGGGCTAATAGTCGCATCACCATGGTTAATGTATTTTTTGGGTGAAAGCGCGGGAATAAGCCCAAGTTTCACAGATATATTTAGAATACAATTCTCTCCATTAGGTTTATCTCAAGATTCAGACTATCTGTTTCTTAGAGACTTATCGTTGCTATTATTACTTAGCTCTTCAATGATGTTGGGCTTTTGGATTATCATGGTAACTATTCCAAGTGTTGTATTACTGTGGTTTATTAAAATTATAAATAGGGTATCTATTCTATTAGTTAATATTGAGCGACAAAAAGTACAGCTATTTTTTGTTGGAGTAAACATCTTAGTACCAATATGGTTCTTTGCTAAAGACCGTATTGCCTAACAAGCTGTTAAACGAGGACAAAAAACAGGGCGTTATTCTGACTAATGGATTGGAGTAAATATGTACGTTGAGAATCACTTTCAAATGATGGCTAAGTATAATGACAGAATGAATAATCAAATATTAAATATCGTTGGAAGTCTAAATCCCATAGATTTGGCTGAAAATAAAGGTGCGTATTTCAAATCAATTATTGGTACGTTAAATCATATTCTTGTCGGTGATATTATTTGGTTGTCTCGTTTTAATCTTCATTCTGAAAACTACATGTCACTTAAATGCGTCACTGAATTACCAAAACCCAAAAGTCTAGGCGATATCCTGTATCCCGATTTACTAGCATATAAATGTGTTAGGAAAATGGTTGATTCTGCAGTAATAAGCTGGGTTGATAAAGACATCAATGTATCTGACTTTAATCGTAATCTAGAATATTCAAATACAGCAGGTATTAAAAGTTCGCGTAATTTTGGCGAATTGGTCAGCCATTTATTTAACCATCAAACTCACCATCGAGGTCAAGTTTCAACGTTATTGAATCAAATGGGGCATGATATTGGTGTAACAGACTTTTTGCTCGAGATCCCAGAAGTATCAGCATAACAAGAAAATAAACAAGGGCTTTGCTCCTGCGTCTCTTATTCTAGACAACAGTTTAAGTCTATTATTTAGTCGCTATGTTCCTAAAAGGGTTTAAAATTAATGTTTAATAATAAAAAGATGATTGCACTTTTCTTCTTTGTGGGGCTTGTTAGCACCGATGCCTCATATGCTAGTGGTATAGAAGACCTTCAGCTCATCCAAATACTAAAAGATGACGTTAACGACTTTGATGGCTTAGGTAATCCTAGGAGTGTTAAGGTTATTTCAGATAATTCAAAGGTTTTTGTTTCTAGTGGAGACGATAATGCTCTCGCTGTTTTTAATTTAGACGAAAATTTTCAGCTAACTTTTAGCCAAGTGTTCAAAAATACCGCCACCAACATAAACGGTTTAGAAGGCGCCTCTGGTGTTACCTATTTTGATCTCGGTAATGAAATAGTCGTTACTGGATTCTATGATGGCGCCTTAACCAAATTCTCTAGAAATAATAATAGTTACCGTTTTAATCAATTTATCAGTGACGGTCTAGGCTATGAAAGAGTGTTTGATAGTAATGTGCCAATAGGCAAACTTGATAGCCTTGGTCTTTTAGGCGCTTGGGATATCGTCAAGGCTAACAACGAAAAGCAGCTCTTCGTTGCAAGCTATATGAGTAACGCTATTTCTATTTTAGATGTAATGGAGGATAAAAAGGTTATTTTTAATAGAGTTATAAAAGACGCTAAGCCACTTAGTAATGATTTAGGGAAACCTATTGCCATAGCTTTATCTCCACTAAATAATGAGTTGTACGTCCTAGGTTTTGATGGTCATCAATTAACCATTTATGATAGAGACCCTAGCGGTGACTTATTAGCAAAACAAGTATTAAAAAATGACATTGCAGGTTTGAAGCAATTTATTAATCCACAAGAAATTGTTGTCTCACCAAATGGAAAATTTTTGTATGTTGCCTGTGCTGGGAGTAATTCTATTGTTGTTTTTCACAAATTGGATACCGGACAATTTACATTTTTACAGGCAATAAATAATTCGGATATTGGCGGTTCTGGCTTAGAGGGAGCAAGTAGCTTAGCGATATCGTCAGATGGCTTAAAAATATATGCAGCTGGGGAGTCGGGTAGCGGTCTATATTTATTTAGTGTGAAAGCTGATGGGCGACTTAGCTATAAGAATAAGCTAGTAAATGTGCATGATGATGAATTAAATGGAATCTCATCTATTACTCTTACCGATGATAATCGTCACTTATTGGTTGCGACTGGTAAAAGTAATTCGTTATTTGTCTTTAAAATAAAGATACAATAGACGTCTCGAAACATAAATAGTGTTACCCAGTCGGATTCGTATAGTTTGCTAAGCGCCACTTCACTTTGTATTTTAACGAACTACTTCTCGCCGCTTAAAACAACGCTCACAATGTCCGCTCGTGGCACTTTATAGTCTATGAAGCACCATTCAAAAAAATTTGAGACACTTTTTTGTTGGGTTTCGCTGCACTCAACCCAACCTACATAATATAACTTAACGCCGAGCAACTAAACGCTTACAGCTGCGCTTGCTCTTTAACTAATTCCCAAATACTTATGTACTTGAATTGATAAACGCCAGTTTTTGGCGATACAGGTATCAATGGCTAATTTAGTTGCCGACGTTTTTTGGCTGATTGGCTGTAAATATACCAGTTTTGGGTTAACACCCGTGGCGACAAATAACTCTTCCAGTTCTTCTACGTGCTTTTGCATAGCAATTGGGTGTTTAATTTCATCGGCGCGTTGCATAGCACTGCTCAATACTTTGTAACCACCACGCATATTAATTTTTGGCGATACCGTAACCCACGTTTGGGCAGGGGCGAGAATTTCAAAGGTGCCACTGGTTTCTATTTGCGTGCTAAAGCCATGATCATGCAAGAAATTACACACTGGATTTAAATCGTACATGCAAGGTTCACCACCGGTGATCACAACATGCTTGGCGGTATAGCCACGGGATTTAAATAACTCCAGGACCTGCGCGGCACTGGCCTCAGCCCAATGATCAGAGTCGGCTTTTTTTTCTACCGTGTCATCTAGTGATACTTTATATACGTTATCAACATCCCAAGTTTGTTTAGTGTCACACCATGAACATCCCACAGGACAACCTTGCAGGCGTAAAAATATAGACGGCGTACCGGTAAAGCTCGCTTCACCTTGAATGGTTTCAAACACTTCATTAATTTTGTACAAAAGAAATCTCACTTACAACCTGACGGCAAAATTGTTACTATTAAAAATCGCAAAGCACGGTGTAAAAATTGTCATTTATGCCTTGGCCGTGTAGTATATCGCGCCCTGATATAAACCTCTATCAAAACTAAAGAGCAAACCACGTATGACGCAAAAAGTAGTTGTTATTTATTCCGGCGGTATGGACTCATTTACTGTATTAAATAAAGCCTTGCAGCAAGGCCATGATGTTTATGCCCTCTCGTTTGATTATGGTCAGCGTCATGTTAAAGAACTTAAAGTTGCCGCCAACGTATGTGAAAAGCTAAATGTCCCGCACAAAATTGTTGATATATCTGCAATTAATCAGCTTATTGGTGGTTCGTCGTTAACAGACGATATTGATGTGCCAGAAGGCCATTACGAAGAAGAAAGCATGAAAAGCACCATTGTGCCTAACCGCAATATGATTTTACTTTCTTTAGCGGTAGGTTATGCAGTGTCGCTTAAAGCGAGCAAAGTATATTACGGCGCGCATTCAGGCGATCATGCAATTTATCCTGACTGTCGTCCTGAGTTTGTTAAAAAGATGGATGATGTATGTCGTATTGCAAATTACGATGCAGTAGAAATTTTTAGCCCGTATTTAAACAATACTAAAATCGATATTTTAACCGACGGTATTAAAATGGGCTTAGACTACAGCCAAACATGGACCTGTTATAATGGTCGTGACAAAGCGTGTGGTAAATGTGGTGCCTGCCAAGAACGTTTAGAGGCCTTTGAGCTTAACAACGTGACAGACCCGCTTGAATATGAGTAAAGTTCAACGTTAATACACTAAAGGGCTACCAAGGGTAGCCTTTTTTGTTGCGATAAAACGTTAAAGCCAGCGTTTTACTCGTGATTTATAATCGTCAAATTGCTCACCAAATAATTTGTGGAGCGCCCGTTCCTCTGGGATTATTTGAAATAAGGTAATGTAAGCAATAAACCCTGCTACACCTAAAAAAGCCCACATTGAACCCAGCCACACGCCCCAGCCTACTAATATAAACGCAAAACCTAAATACATCGGATTACGAGAGAATTTATAAACACCTGAAGTAACTAAACTAGACGCTTGTTCTGGTTTGTTAGGTAGTACTGTTGTTTTAGCAAACCGGAAACTCACGACCCCAGCAATACAAAATATACACCCAGTAGCGACAAGTGCTAGCGAGAGATAAGTAATAAATGCGCTAAAATCAATCACGGTATAATGTGCAATCAGTGCCATTACAGCAGCAAAAAACACCACAACCACAACCGGTGGAATTTTATTATTTAACATACCTACTCCTTGTATCGATTAAAAAACTTCATAATTACTATATGGTGGCGTCACAAATAATAACAATGACTTATCGAATATTTATAAATACAAATAAAGTTACAATTAATTAGCTTTATGAGCGCTTAATTATGGTTATAATTTAAGCTTAAATAAAAGTTAAAGGAAGTAATTATGTCTGGCACAACAATGATAGTTCTCATTGTACTTATTTCTGTAGGTTCGGGAGTTATTTACGATATGTATAAAAAGCACCTTGAATTTAAACATAAAGTACAGGACAACAATCAAGACGCACACAAACAACTAGCTGAGGTAACCGCTCAAGTGAGTGAACTTAAACAACGAGTACAAACACTTGAAGCCATTGTTACCGACTCAAGCTACAACGTAAAACAAGAAATAAACAAACTTTAATGTATACATTACAAGTAATTTGGGTATAAATGTGCGTTTTCAGGCTGCTCAATGCCATGGGCAGCTAAAAAACCACCAATTGCTTGACCACACCCTTGTGGTGCTCGGCCACTGTCTATCTCAAAATTTAACTGATTCGCCTCTTGTTTACCCATTGAGCACAAACTAACTGAACTTGGCGAACGCATAGAAACACTTAACTCGCCTATTTGCTCCGCCTGTACATGCTTACTAAAACGTGCAAAACCTTGGTATTTAAAATGCTCGCTTACATAATCATTGCTTATAGCAACCAATGCGGCAATAAAACTATGTAAAAAGCTATTCGTCGTTGTATCCGGTGCTAAGAATGACAAAGTTTTGTTATTAAACTCACTCAGCTGGCAACTATCGCAATGAAGTTGAACCGTATACACCTGTTCACCGGTGATTATAGCTTGGCAGTTAATTAGCTCTATTTGATTATCCGCAAACACAAGGCGCTCTATCAGCTCGTTCAATGAAATATTTTTAAACGATGTACTTTTAACAAGCTCGGGATTTTGTGCCATAACGGGTAAGTCATGATGATTATTAAATGGCGTACTGGTTGCGCCTTGGTGTTGCAGCTGAAAAAGCTCTCTTACCTCATGCTCACGCGCCACTTTTAACGCTAAAAATGCAGTTTGAATAAGCTCTGAAGTAGGTAAGTTTTGCTCTACTGGCCAACGGCGACCAAACAATAGTTTTTTTGCTTTATTATCAGCACGGTAATTGTCGGGACTAAGTACTGCTACTTGCAAATAAACATCACTGTTTTTTTCAGCTGCTAACACACTAAAGTGGTTGGAAAAACTAATGTCGTTAAGTACTTCATTAACACTGGCCAGTGTATGCTTGTAACGCAAAAAATGCTGCGGAACAATCCAATTTTTATTAGCCAGTTGCACTAGGGGCGCATACGAAATGGGTTGCTCGTAGCTGTGTTGCCATTTTTGCCCATCACCTAATAATGACTCAATTTTTATATTGTTATCTGACATATATAAACCAAATAAATCTGCCCAGCGGCAAGATATTAACTATGAAGCACTTTACGAAGTTAATCATAAAAAACGATCACACTTTTTGTCAGTATTTAGCGTTCAAATACGTGTTGATACTCTGTTATAACTTTTTGATAGTAAAGTCTATCTTTATTGAGCATTCGGGTATAATGGTCAAGCAATTGTTGCTGATATTGATGGTGTTGAGAGTTATGTATATCCCACATGTTAGCCCCCGTTTTAGTGATAGTGCCCGTGGCATTAAAGCTGACTTGTAACACTTCGTAAAAACGCTTATTTTCAACAATAATTTGCTCGCTTTCGAGCTGCAAATTACACGCCTGTAAACCCGCACGTACCTTATAAAGGTGCATAATAGGGCAAATAATAAAACGAAGTTGTTTAAGGCTTTGTGGGTTATTAGCAATAATTTGCTGAATTAGCTTTAAACATAAATCGCCCCCTACTCCAGCAATAACAATTACTTGCTTAGCACCTGTTGGCAGTTTAATTTGAGCAACATCTTCGCAGCGCACTTGCCATGAAGGCAAAGACTTTACTTGCTCAAATTGTTGTAGCGACTGCTCAAGCGCTTCCATTAACTCTGGAATAATATCAACAAAGTTTATTTGTTTGGCTATGCCGCGCTCAAGTAATGCCATACCTAAAAAGCCATGATCGCAACAACAATCCCAAATAATATCGTGCGGCTGTGTAATTAACGAATTGATCGCGTTTAAACGTTTACTCAGTTTCATTTAACTCACTATGTTTTTGTTTTGTACACCAATGCTTTTAAGCTTTTATCGCTATCAATTTCAATAAAGCGATCAGTAGGTTCTAGGCGTTTAACAAACTCAATAGCACCTTGAGTATGCTCTTCAATAAGTGCTCTAAAATCGTTTTCTGTAAGCTCAGGGCTATTAGCGCATAACAATAGCTGTGTAGTATCGTTTAAAAGCTCAGGAAGTCTGCGCAGCACTTTTTGATAGTCTTTAGTTAAAATAAAACTGCCTTTTTGAAAACTGGGCGGATCAACAATAATCAAATCAAACGGTGCGGCTTTTTTTAGCTTACCAAACGACTTTAAAATATCGTGCGGTAAAAAACTGACCCCACGATCGACATTATTGAGTTGGTGGTTTTGCTTACCCACTTTTAACACACCTTTGCTCATATCCATGTTCATCACATGATCTGCACCACCGTGCATAGCCGCAACCGAAAAACCACAGGTATAAGAAAACAAATTAAGTACTTTGGCGTGCTTACTATTTTGCATAACAAACTCACGGCCTTTTCGCATATCAGGAAAAATACCGGTGTTTTGCTTACTCATTAAATCAACCAAAAAACGCACCCCGTTTTCGGCTACGCTATGACGAACTGGCAGTTGACCGTGAACAAGGGTGTTATGGCTTTGTAGCCCAGCTCGCTGTTGATACAGCAATGCAGTAATTAACTCTGGATGATGTTGTTGTGCCCATTGCCATAACGTATCGGTGAGTGCAGCGAGTGTTTCCTCGTCAATTTCACTGTATGACACCAAAAACAAACTTGGTGGGTAAAAGTCTAAGTTAATATGACTAAGCGCTTCCACACTGTGGCCACGCCCATGAAATACCCGGCAAAGCTCATTATCGGAAAAAGGCGTGTCTGCCAAAGCATTTATAAGGGGAGTAAAATCGGTTGTCATTTAATTAATCAACTGTTGTTGTAGTTCATGTATTTCGTCGCGCACTGAGGCGGCTTTTTCAAATTCTAAATCACTGGCATATGCATGCATTTTGGTTTCTAACTGCTTAATTTGCGTTGCAATTTCTTTAGCACTGAGGATTTTTTTAGAGTCTTTACGAATAAGCTGTAGATTGTCTTGCGGTGAGGCATCTTGGCCTACATCCATTACATCAAGTATCTTTTTAACCAAGGCACTGGGTTCAATACCGTGCTTAACATTATAAGCGTGTTGTATTTCTCGGCGTCGGTCAGTTTCTTCAATGGCTTTGGCCATCGATTTAGTCACTCTGTCACCGTATAAAATAGCGCGGCCATCAAGGTGGCGCGCCGCACGGCCTATTGTTTGAATAAGTGAGCGCGCTGAACGTAAAAAGCCTTCTTTATCAGCATCTAAAATAGCCACTAGTGCAACTTCTGGCATATCTAAGCCTTCACGTAGTAAGTTAATGCCTACTAACACATCAAATACACCGGCACGTAAATCACGAATAATTTCTACCCGCTCTACGGTATCAATGTCAGAGTGTAAATAACGTACTTTTACATTGTGCTCACTCAGGTAGTCAGTTAAATCTTCAGCCATACGTTTGGTAAGCGTGGTTACCAGCACTCGCTCTTTTGCTTCAACACATTTGTAAATTTCTGAGAGTAAATCATCAACTTGGTCGCCTACTGGGCGAACTTCAATAACAGGGTCAAGTAAGCCGGTTGGACGAATAACCTGCTCTGCAACTTCGCCGTTGCTGCGCTCTAATTCAAAGTCGCCTGGGGTGGCCGATACATAAATGGTTTGTGGTGCAATGGCCTCAAACTCTTCAAAACGCAGTGGCCTGTTATCCATAGCTGAGGGCATTCTAAAACCATATTCAACGAGGTTTTCTTTACGGCTTCTATCGCCTTTATACATGGCACCAATTTGCGAGACGGTTACGTGCGATTCATCAATAATCATTAATGCGTCATCAGGTAAATAGTCCAGTAATGTTGGCGGTGGATCGCCAGGTGTACGCCCCGATAAATAACGGCTGTAGTTTTCAATACCAGAGCAATAACCAAGCTCGGTCATCATTTCTATATCGTATTGGGTACGCTGAGCTATGCGTTGCTCTTCTACTAACTTATTTGCGCTGAGCAATTGTGCTCTGCGCTCTTTGAGTTCGGCTTTAATTTTTTCTATGGCTTCGAGAATTTTTTCTCGTGGCGTTACATAGTGAGTTTTAGGATAAATAGTGGCACGTACTATATGTTTTTCTACCGCACCGGTTAATGGGTCAAAAATACTTAAGCGTTCAACTTCGTCATCAAACATTTCTACACGCACTGCATAGGTGTCTGATTCAGCTGGAAATATATCAACTACCTCACCACGAACGCGGTATGTACCGCGACTAAAATCAATATCGTTTCGCGTATATTGTAGCTCTGCAAGACGGCGCAGCATGTCACGTTGATCGACCTTTTCACCTACTTTTAAAAGTAGCATCATTTTCATGTATGAATCAGGATCGCCCAAACCGTAAATTGCCGATACAGAGGCAACAATAATGGTATCGCGTCGCTCTAAAAGCGCTTTAGTGGCACTGAGTCGCATTTGCTCTATGTGTTCATTAATAGATGCGTCTTTTTCGATAAAGGTGTCGCTGGCTACCACATAGGCTTCAGGTTGGTAGTAATCGTAGTAAGATACAAAGTATTCAACCGCATTGTGTGGAAAAAATTCTTTCATTTCGCCATACAATTGAGCCGCTAAGGTTTTATTATGCGCCATAATAATAGTTGGCCGGTTTAAATCACTAATAATGTTAGCCATAGTGAACGTTTTACCGGTTCCTGTTGCGCCTAATAAGGTTTGCTGGGCCAGTCCGGCCTCTAAGCCTTCACACAACTGAGCAATAGCGGTTGGCTGATCCCCTGCGGGTTTAAATTTTGATACTAGCTGAAAATGATCGCTCAATGACTACACTCCTGTAATGCTTGACTGCTTAACGCTTCAATTTCTTTCATAAACCACTTGTAGGCTACAAGGGCTGTGAATAAATTACCAATGGCCGCGCCAATAAACAAGCCGATTAAGCCTGCGAGTTCGTTTCCGATATACGCAAAGGGAATATAAAAAACAAACAATCGAATAACGCTCAAAACTAAGGCGTTCATGGGTTTGTGTAAAGCGTTAAACGAGGAGTTTGATAAAATGATCACTCCTTGCAAGCCATAGCTTAAAGGAATGGTATAAATAAACAGCCTGATGACATCAACAACCGCTTGCTCTTTACCAAATATTTCACTAATGACGCCTGAAAAAATAATTAATACAATATAAATAACAAACTGCCACAACATTACAAACTTGAGCGTACCTAGGTAGGCATCTTTTACGCGAGAAAAATGACTTGCTCCAAAATTTTGGCTAATAAAAGGTGGTAAGGTCATCGACAAAGCTAATACCACTAAACTCGCTATTGATTCTATTCGGCTCCCTACTCCAAAAGCTGCCACAGCTTCGGGGCCATGATGAGCAACCAATGCGGTCATTACCGCCATAGCAACAGGGGTGAGCATGTTAGCCCCCGCTGCCGGTAAACCAATTTTTAAGATTTTACGAATTGCACCAACAATAGTTTGTTTGCCCGCTTTTAAACTGAGCAACTGCTTTTTAAAAATTAATATGTATAAAATAATCGCCACTGCAACTGCCCAAGCTATAACACTGGCAATAGCGGCCCCTTTAATACCTAATGCGGGAATGGGACCAAAGCCAAAAATAAGCATCGGATCGAGTACGGCATTAATAAGCCCAGCTCCGCCCATAATAATGCTTGGTGTTTTAGTATCACCACTGGCACGCAGTACTGAATTTCCAATCATGGGGGTAATTAAAAACACACTACCCAAAAACCAAATACTAATATACTGATGAATTAGTGGAAGTACTTGCTCCCCTGCCCCAAGCAAGGTAAATATGGGGTCAATCAATAAATAGCCACAGGCAGATAAAACCAATACTAATATTACCGCTACCAACAACGAAACACTGGCATCAAAACGCGCTTCTTCTATATTGTTACTGCCTAATGCTTTTGCAATAACCGCAGAAGTCCCTATACCTAAACCAATTGCTAAACTGATTACAGTAAAAGTAACGGGAAATGTAAAACTTACCGCGGCAAGCGGCTCTGTACCCAATAAGCTAATAAAAAAAGTATCAACTATGTTGAACATCATTAAGGTTATCATCCCAAAAATCATTGGAACGGTCATTTTCTTTAGCGTAGGCAAAATTGGAGCGGTGAGTAAATCAGGGCGAGTATGTGATTGAGAATGTGCGCGCATAAAATAAATAAGCCTCTTTTACTGAACGGCATATTTTAAAGCATCCGAGCTGTTCAAGCCATGCTTTATTAAACCTAAACCATTTAATCCGTTTTTTATCAAAAAACTGTTATTTTTATGCTGTTGTAAATAAATTTCGCACAAACACATTAAAAACCAAATTAAATACATTTATATAACTTTTGCAACATTTAGCTTTTAGGTTTTGCTGATTTATTACACAGTTAGCGATAATGCTTTATCGTCACGAAAAATTTTATTTATCGTTTAGGTGGCTATCTAAGCTGAATCATAAGCCTTTGTTTTTAAGAACATAAAAAAAAAGCTTTTTAATACTTGAAATCGTTGTAGCGCCCTACAACGCTGGGGGTGCTGATGTTCTTAAAGTTTAATAAACAGAGTTATCCACAGAAACCGTGGATAACTCATTCAACCCCACGTTTATAAAGGGCTACAACGCGGTGCAAATTTAAAGGTGCTGTGATTTTTTTACGTTATCAATAAGCAAACAACGTTAAATGGAATTGTAACGCTTTGATATGGGATTATTTGTTTATTTAATGCAAATCCAGATTCGTGCTTAATAAATAGCCAAGCCTTTGATTGCTTTATTTTTATACAACTCCATAGCAGTTCTAAAATTATTAGGTTTTTATCAATATTTAAAA